>JBOFLO010000021.1:0-22026 GCA_051657905.1 Candidatus Altimarinota bacterium
CCATCTCCCGCAATGGCCGCCACGCTGCCCGGCTGTCCAACCACGCCCGCCCCGGCCGCTACCGCCGCCCCCACCAAAACTTTTTCCGCTACCGGCATTTCCACTGGCGCTCCACTTTCTTTTTTCTTACCAAGCCCCGCATGTTCAACAGTAAATTGTTGAGCCGCCGAAGCCGCTTTACTTCTCAAATAGTACATACCTGTTTTCAAACCTTTTTCCCAAGCATAGAAATGCATGGAAGAAAGTTTAGCAAAATTCGGATCAGCCACGAATAAATTCAAAGACTGACTCTGACAAATAAAGGCACCACGATCAGCCGCCATATCAATAATAGTTTTCATTTTCATTTCCCAAACTGTCTTGTAAATCTCTTTCAAATTTTCTGGAATTTCATCAATCATTTGAACAGACCCATCATGTAAAACAATTTTTTGTTTAATTTCTTCACTCCAAATTCCTAGTTCCACCAAGTCATTAATCAAATGTTTATTCACTACAATAAATTCACCAGACAAAGTTCTGCGGCTGTAAATATTGGAAGTATATGGTTCAAAACATTCATTATTTCCCAAAATTTGAGAAGTGGAAGCTGTTGGCATTGGCGCCATTAATAGAGAATTTCTTGCTCCATACTGAATTGCTTCTTCTCTCAAACTGTCAAAATCCCAACGTCCGGATGGCTTAGCTTCAGGCCAATAATCAAATTGGAATTTCCCTTCAGATAAAGGCGATCCTTTGAAACTTGAATAAGGTCCTTCAATTTTCGCAATATCAATTGAAGATTTCATCGCTGCAAAATAGATAGTTTCAAAAATATCTTTATTCAATTGTTTAGCTGCTTCACCTTCAAAAGGTAATCTCATTTTCATAAAAGTATCTGCCAAACCTTGTACACCCAAACCGATCGGACGATGCTTCATATTAGAGTTGCGAGTAGCTTCAGTTGGATAGTAATTTTCATCAATTACTTTATTCATTGATTGAACGATTTTGTAAGTCACATCATAAAGTTTCTGATGATCGAACTCACGTGTTTCAGTAACGAATTTATTCAAAGCAATTGAAGCCAAATTACAAACCGCAGTTTCGTCGGCCGAACTATATTCAATAATTTCTGTACAAAGATTTGAAGATTTAATTGTACCTAAATTTTGTTGATTACTCTTGGAATTAGCATGATCTTTATAAAGCATGTAAGGAGTTCCTGTTTCAATTTGAGATTCCAAAATTGCAAACCATAATTCCTGAGCCGGAACAACTTTTCTAGCTCTTCCTTCTTTTTCATATTTTTCATAAAGCGTTTCAAAGGCCGCACTATGACAATCAGAAAGCCCCAAAGCTTCATCCGGAGAAAACAATGACCATTGGCCATTTTCCTTCACTCTCTTCATGAATAAATCCGGAATCCAAAGAGCGGTAAATAAATCACGAGCACGCATTTCTTCCTTACCATGATTTTTGCGTAAATCTAGGAATTCAAAAATTTCATTATGCCAAGGTTCCAAATAAACTGAGAAAGCACCTTTACGTTTTCCACCTCCTTGATCCACATAACGTGCAGTGTCGTTGTAAACACGTAGCATCGGCACAATCCCATTACTGCGTCCATTTGTACCTTTAATATAAGCACCCTTCCCGCGAATATTATGAATATGTAAACCAATCCCAGCGCCTGATTTAGAAATCAAAGCGGCTTCTTTTAAAGTGTCATAAATCGCATCCAAACTGTCATCTTTCATCGCCACCAAGAAACAAGAAGACATTTGCGGCTTGCGAGTTCCCGCATTAAATAATGTAGGCGAAGCATGAGTATAAAACTTTTCTGACAATAAATTATAAGTTTCCAAAACCTTGGCAATATTTGCTTTATGAATCCCCACCGCCACACGCATTAACAAATGCTGAGGTCTTTCAATTACTTTATTATTTTTCTTTAACAAATAACTTTTTTCCAAAGTCTTGAAACCAAAATAATCATAAGCAAAATCACTTTCATGACGAATCGCTTCATCCAAAACTTCGGCATTTTCTCTCACCACTTTATAAACATCCTCAGCAATCAAAGTTAAATCACGCCCAGTCATTTCATCCACATAATGATAAAGCTCATCAATCACTTCCGAGAATTTTTCCGGAGTTTCCACATGCAAACGTGACACCAAAATTCTCCCTGCCAACAATGTATAATCCGGATGCACTGTAGCCATACTAGCGGCAATTTCCGCAGACAATTCATCCAATTCACGAGTCATAATTCCATCATACACGCCCTCGATGGTTTTTTTCGCCACCAACACAGGATCAACATAGGTTCGATTCAAACCGTCACATAACTTCTCAATTTTTGCCGTGATTTTATCAAACTGAACCGGCTCCATCGTACCATCTGACTTTTTAACCAACATAATAGGGCTGTTTTAAATAATATTATTTATAAATTTAGAAATCGGCACTCAAAGAAAAACTTTGCCCCGAACGATCGCTGCCATTACCGCTATTCATCACACCCGCTTTTTGATAATCCCCCACTCTCTTTTCAAAGAAATTAGTTTTACCGGAAAGCGAAATCAATTCCATGAATTCAAATGGATTAGATGTTCCATAAAGTTTCGGCACACCCAATTTGTTCAACCAATAATCCGCCACATATTCAATATATTGTTTCATCAACTCAGCATTCATTCCAATCAAAGAAACCGGCAATGAATCAGACACAAATTCCTTTTCAATCTCTACAGCACTGCTGATAATTTCCTGCACTCGCTCATCTGTTAATTTATTGTTCAGCATAGAGTAAAGCAAAGTCGCAAACTCACAATGCAAAGCTTCATCACGGGAAATTAATTCATTGGAAAAAGTCAGTCCCGGCATCAAACCTCTTTTCTTTAACCAGAAAATCGAACAAAAACTTCCGGAGAAGAAAATCCCCTCCACCGCCGCAAACGCCACCAATCTTTCAGCAAAATTATCGCTATCAATCCAGCGCAAAGCCCACTCAGCCTTACGTTTCACGGCCGGAACTGTATCAATCGCTCTAAATAAATATTGCTTCTGCACCTGATCTTTCACATAAGTATCAATCAACAAAGAATAGGTTTCAGAGTGAATATTTTCCATGGCAATTTGAAATCCATAAAAGCAACGCGCCTCCGGAATCTGCACTTCGCGCATAAAATTCACCGCCAAATTTTCATTTACAATCCCATCTGAAGCCGCAAAAAAAGCCAGTACATGGGAAATAAAATGTCTTTCATTATCATTTAATTTATTCCAATCAACAATATCTTCATGCAAATCGATTTCTTCGGCAGTCCAAAAACTCGCTTCGGCTTTCTTATACATCTGCCAAACTTGATCATATTTAATTGGTAAAACCACAAATCTCTCCCGGTTTGGCTTCAGAATTGGCTCAGAATTAATGGCCAGATTCTGTTGCAAAGATTGATGATCTCTCGATAAGAAATCGACAGATACTAATTCTTCATTATCAATCTTTATTTGGGACATATCTTTTTTTGGGTTTAATAATTTATTTATTTTAAAATTTCTCAGTCTTCAAAACTCACCCGCAGCCTGCTGCGGCTCTCTTTAAAAACATCGAGAAATTTTGCTTTTTTAAGGTACTTTTATTGATTTTTGTTGACAAAACAGCTTCGTAAAGCCATTTTAACGCATACTTTCACCATTCAGACCACCAGTGATAGCACCGTCCAACCCCTCTAACCACTATATACAGTGTCTTCAATAAAAACAAATACAAAATAAAGCACCAGGCAAACTTGGGCAATGGAAAAAACTTCAATCGAATTTACAAACTGGGCAAAATAATTTTAGGTAATTTTTTATCAGCGGAGAAGCGGAGCGCAATCAGATTTTTGGCTTGTGTATTGACATTTTCTCAAATAATAATATTGTAATAGCAATCCTTAATTAGCACTCCAAAGAAGCCAATTTATGAAAAAACCTAAAGTAATTATCAACGGACAGGAATTCGATGCTAGCGAAGTTACTGACAGTAACGGTTTATTGGATAAAGAAATGATCGAGTTAATCCAACTGGAGCAGCAACACAACAGCAAATCTGGCCAAAAACAGCCGCAAATAGCGCAGATTTCCTTTAGTGGTATAGAGGGACTTTCCGACCTCCCGCCAGAAGTTCAACAAAAATTGCAAAATCTCCAGCAATTGATGCCCGAATTACTTTCTGGCAACCCTTTGGATATTTTCAAAAATCTCGGCAAATTACAAAAAGCCGGCTCTGCTTTTTTACAGGTGCAAAACCAAATCAATCAGCATATGATGGAAGGGCAATCGACCAATTCCGCCAACAACCAGCCAGCCACTATTATTTCCGCCATTAACCAACCAACTTCTTCCCTAATGAATAATAATCAATCCGGCGGCTCATCCGAGAAAACCAAATACAACTCCAGCAATTCCAGCGCCAGCACCACCACTTCTTTTGACAGCGCCCAACCAAATGCCCAACCTTTTCGCTCAACTTCTTATAATTCTGGAACCTATCATCCACCCTCAATTTACAAAGGCTCATCTGGCGACGGATGGCGCAAAATTATTTTAATTGGCGCTTTAGTCTTAATTGGTTACTTGGTTTACGAATACGTGTTTAATCGCCAATTGCCGTTCTAGGCTTTATTTTTCGCGTACACGCTCGGTGGAATGTAATGACAACCAACCACACCGGCTTTTTCAAAATATTTTTGATGATATTCCTCAGCACGATAAAAAGTTTTAGCTTCAACAATTTCCGTCACTATTTGTCGATCAGGATTTTTCTGCTGAATTTTTTCCCGAAAAGCTTTCGCCTGTTTTTCCTGTTCGGCATTTAAATAATAAATCCCTGAACGATATTGATGACCAATATCCGGCCCCTGACGATTCAAAGTGGTTGGATCATGCATTTCAAAAAATATTTCCAATAATCTTTCATAAGAAATCTGCTCCGGATCAAATTCCAATTCCACCGCTTCGGCGTGTCCGGTATCTCCCTGACAAACTTGTTCATAAGTAGGATTTTCCGTCTTCCCAGCAGTATAACCCGCCGCACTACGAATCACTCCTTTAGCCATATCAAACACCTGCTGCACACCCCAAAAACAGCCCGCCGCAAAAATCGCTTTTTCCAATTTCACAGAATTTTCCATATTATTTTAAATTTAATTTAATAATCACAATTTCCGGCGGAACACCTAGTCTCATCGGTAAACCGACTTCGCCCGCTCCCGAAGTCACATACATTTTCATCCCCTCAAATTCATACCAACCACGATCATAACCAAATTCCGAAGGAATCATTAATGGATAAAGCCAAGGAATTCGAATTTGCCCGCCATGCGTATGCCCGGAAACCAACAAATCCGCGCGCAAATTTTCCATATAATGAGCCGTATCAGGATTATGAGCAATCACAATCACATTATCCTCACCGGAAATATCCGCCAGCAAATCATTATCCACAGTTTTCTCCCATAAATCCCTCAAACCATAAATTTTCAATTTCTTCCCTTTAATTTCTATTTCCGTTTTCAAATCATCCAATACCTCCACCCCATTATCACGCAACACCTGACGCACTTCCTCCAATTCAATATATCCCGCACTTTCATAATCATGATTTCCTGTGGTGGCGAAAACCGGAATATTTAGGGCTTTCAAGGGTTGGAAATAATCATTTAATTGCTCGCGGGAAATGGCAAAAATAAAATCCCCGGGAATCAAAACAATATCCGGCTGCTCATAACGAACTTTATCAACAATTCTTTGCATAAACTCCCGACTTTTATAGGCCCCCAAATGATTATCAGCGAACAAGGCCACTCTAATCTCTGAGTCCCCTTCCCGCGTGCCGGAAAACATTAACGACTCATATCTCACTATCAACATTTGCGGCTCAATAAAGCGTGCATAAATGAACAACAGCGACAAACACATCAAAGCAATACAAAGCCAAGTCCAGCGACCTTGCCAAATTCCGATCATTAACAAAATTAAGAAGGGAAAAACCAGAAAACTACCGTAAAAAAGAATTTTATAAATCATTCTTAACAATTTTATATCTTGGCTAACTTTCAAATTTTATTTAGGATGGGGATATAAAGCAAAAAATTCCTATGGACAACCAACAAATCGCCAAATATTTTCAGGAAATCGGAGATCTTTTAGAAATTGACGGAGCCAATCGTTTTCGCGTTCTGGCTTATCGAAACGCCGCCGAAACTCTGCGTAATTATGGCCTAGAAATGAAAGAAATGTATGAAAAAGATCCAACTTCTTTAAAAGAAATTCCCGGCATTGGTTTTGATTTAAAATCAAAAATTGAAGAACTTTTAACCACGGGCAAATGCCAATTCCATGAGGAATTAGTTAATAAATACGGCCAAGGTGTTTTGGATATTTTAGGAATTCGCGGGATTGGACCAAAAAAAGTGAAACTATTTTATACAGAATTGGGTGTGGATAATTTGGAAAAATTAAAAGCCGCAGCCGAAAAACATCAATTACAAGAATTGCCCCGCATGGGCGAAAAATCCGAAACTGAAATTCTTAAAGCTATTGAAGAACACAGCAAATACGGCCAACGCATGTTACTCTCGCAAGCCCTGCCCCTGGCCCAGGCCATCATCGAATTCTTGAAACCCCACCCGGCCATTGAACAAATCTGCTACGCCGGAAGTTTGCGCCGCGGCAAAGAAACCATCGGCGACCTGGATATTCTCACTTCACCTTTTGATATCAACAAAGCCCCCGACATTATTCTGGCTTTCCAAAAATATCCGGAAATCAGTAATATTATCGCCAGCGGCCCCACCAAATCCTCCGTAATTCTCAACAGCGGCGTACAGGTAGACCTGCGTGTGGTCGAACAAAAATCCTTCGGGGCCGCCCTCCACTATTTCACCGGCTCCAAAGACCATAACGTCACCATCCGTGATCTCGCCAAGAAAGCTTTCCTGCGTATCAATGAATACGGAATTTTTCGCATTGGTAATCGTGAAGCCGCCACTGTGGAAGACATGGAATTAGAGTATATCGAAGGTGAGACTGAGGAAAAACTTTATAAAGTGGTAGGCCTAAATTACATCCCACCAACTTTACGCGAAAATCGCGGCGAATTTGAAGCATCTTCCAATAGCGAATTACCAAATTTAGTTGAACTAAAAGATTTACACGGTGATTTACATATCAACAGCAATTACGGCTTAGGAAAAAATCCTTTACAAGAAATCGCCGACTTTTTTATTCAGAAAAAATTCTCCTACATCGCCATCAACGATTTATTAGACAGTCCGGAAAGCCGCAGCCCGCTAACCTTAGAAAAACTTCAAGAACAAATCACCGAAATCGATCAATTAAATAAAACGCATGCCGGAAAATTGAAAATTTTCAAAAGCATCAATTGCGGCATCAATCAAAAAGGCCAACTCAATTTACCCGATGATTTAGAAACTTTACCGGAAAATCTACTCGCACAATTAGACTTTATCAGCATTTCCATTAACTCCGGTTTCACTTTACCCGAGCCAGTTCAAACCTCCCGCCTAATTAGCGCCATGCAGCTTCCCAAAGTAAAAATGCTCTGCCATCCAACCGGCCGTTTACTAAATCAACGCCCCGCCATCAACGCCAATTTCAGTAAAATCATCCAACATTGCGCCGAACACAAAATCATCCTGGAAATAAATTCCCAGGCCGAACGCCTAGACTTGCCCGACAATTTAATCAAAGTTGCTAAAGAACAAGCCGCTCCCCTCTCCCTAAATTCTGACCTGCGCGACCTCAACCAATTCGACCTCCAAATCAATTTCGGCCTACTCACCGCCCAACGCGGCTGGCTGGAAAAAAATAATTTAACAAATTGCCAAAAAGAATTAAAAATCTAATTCACCCCTAATCCACAATCAAAAAAGCCCGCCATTCAGCGGGCCTTTCTTTTAAGAATTTAAGCTACTTTCGAATCCACTTGTCCGGACTCAGGATAGCCAGAGTTATGACGACTTTCATTCTGTCGCCATTTATTCAAAACTTTATCCTGCATATAAACACCGATCTGAATACTCCCATCAATAAAATCCTGAAAACTCCCATTTAGAAACTCTTCATCTTCACTATTCAAGTCCACACCCAAAACTTCAGTCAAAGCTCTATTCAAAAAATCAAATCTATTTTTATTAGAATTACTCGCTTCCTGAGCATATTTAACAAAATCCCCAATAGTTTTTAATTCATCCTTGGTTCCATCTTTAACAGCTTTCAAATATTTCATCCAAACCAAAGGGTTGGAAAATTGCAAATCCTCCATTGAATCAATTTCTTCGTGCATAGCCTCCTTAACTTTTTTATCCATTAACAATCTGCCAGTTTCCAATTCCGAAGCCTGCAAAAATTCATTCAATTCTTTTGCAGATATTTCCGCACTTTTAGTAATTTCATCCCAATCTATATTTATTTTTCTCTGTCCTGTTTTTTCCTGATCGAATTCTTTATGTTTCATATTTATTTTTAAAACTACAAATCTTAACATTATACCATCTCCAAGCCATCAACTCAATCTTTTTCATTTTAACATGCGCATCGTACCATTTCCATCTACCTCACGAAAAACTCATTGTCTTGTCATATTTAAAAAACCCCGAGAAATTTTCTCGGGGTTGATTTTCTATTTTACCGTCAGACTACTCAATTTCGTAAGTAACAGAGACATTAATTGCCAATTCTTGTGAACCAACTTCCACACTTGGAGTCATTCCACCAGCACTTGATTCAGCCATTACATCACGAGAGAAATTAGCATAAACCGGCATAACATCACCGAAACCTTCACTGAAAGTAACCACACGTCCAATTCTCACACCCGCAGCACTAGCCATTTTATCAGCCTTTTCACGAGCTACTTGGAAAGCCTGATCACGAGCATCTTGTTTCAACGCCCCATCATCATCAATTTCAAAACTCAAAGCACCAACTTGATTAGCACCAGCCGCAGTTCCTTTATCCAAAACCTGATCAATCAAACTTAAATCACGAATTTTCACATCCAAACTTTGACTTAAATTATAACCCAAAATTCTTGGAGCCTCTGTTCTAACCCCATCTTCCAAATAAATTGGATTACTATAATCGTATTGTGGATACAGATTGTATTGAGAAGTTTGGATATCTTCCGGCTTAATACCTAAATTTTTAATTTCCTGAGAAATAGCTGCCATCTTTTGATTATTATCAGTAGAAACAGCATCAACAGTCGCTCCTGTAGAAACAACACTCAAAGAAACCCTCGCTAAATCCGGTTTAGCAGTAATTTTTCCTTCACCAGTTACAGTGATAGTTCTGGCATAAGGTTGAGAAGTAACTTCCGCCTTAATATTTTCAAACCATCCATTTCCAAATATTTGTTGGAATGTAATTACTGACATGCCCAAAAAGAACACACCAATAGTTAATGCCGCAAAACATTTAGACCAATGTGGAGTTACACCACCGCCGTAAGCCGGACCACAGCCGCAGCTTGCATCGCAATAACCTGCATGAGAATCCATGTCATTAGACATCATCTCGTCTTTTCGCATTTTAGCCATAAATTTGTTTTTGTTAGAATATACAAAATGACTTTACCATATTTTATAAGCAAAAACTAGCCAGGCATTACAAAAAAATGTAGAATATCATAAGCAAAATACAAACAGCGCCAACAAAAACAAAAATCTGCCATGCCAAAAAGCCCTCATTTCAACAAAATTGGCTATCATCAAAAATTACTTAATGCCAAACATGAAGTAAGAGAATTCCGCAAAGTCCCCGTTAATTTACAGGGATTTATTTTGGTTGAGCTTCCTCAAGCATTGCAGATTAAAATCATTCGCGGACTTGGTTCAGAAGAAATTCGTGACTTTTGCCGATATCTGGACGCCGATGATATAGCCGATATCATTCAACCTCTTAGCCATAAACGCCGTCAGACTGTTTTAAGTGGTTTGGAAAACTACGAACGTGAACAAACTCGCCAGCTATTAAAATACCATCCACAAACGGCCGGTGGATTGACTTCCCTGGATTACGTTATTGTTTATAAACGCTCCACTTTCAGCCAAGTCGGCCTAAAAGTCCGCAAACATATTAGAAAATTCGGACATTTGCCCTCAGTGATAGTTACCGATCAGGGGCAAGTTATTGGTATGCTTTCACTTACCAATGTTTTTGCACCTCCCGAAAATAAGAAAAACATCAGCGAATTCATCGAACCCGCTAAAACCATTCATGCTAAGTCCGATCAGGAAGAAATTTTAAAATATTTTGATAAAAGTGATCAGGAAAATATTGTGGTTATAGATAGTGACGGAGCTGTTTTCGGTATTATTAAACCGCGTGATTTGATTTCCGTGGTTAATCAGGAAGCTACTGAAGACATTTATGGTTTGGCGCATTTGGAAAAAGATGAAAGCGTTCTGGATGGAATTCCAGCCAAAGTAAAACGCCGCAGCAAATGGTTAATTATTAATTTGGCAACTGCCTTTATGGCCGCCAGCGTGATTAGTTTATTTGAAGCTGAAATCGCTGAATTGGTGCTTTTAGCAGTTTACATGCCTGTAATTGCTGGTATGGGGGGGAATGCGGGAACTCAAACCTTAACAGTAGTTATAAGAGGAATGGCACTTAATCAGGTCAGTAAAGCCACTGCCTTAAAATTGATTTTCAACGAGGTGGTCACAGGGATAATTAACGGTATGATTATCGGTGTGATTGTCGCCTTGGTCGCCACCTTCCTACATCATGATCCCCTACTTGGATTGATTGGTTTTATTTCCATGGTTGTAGCTTTATTGGCCGCTACTCTCTTCGGTACACTCGCACCTTTAATTTTAAAAAAATTCAAAATAGATCCAGCCGTCGCCGCAGGAGTTTTCGTCACCACTTCCACCGACGTTTTCGGTTTTTTCACCTTTCTCGGCCTAGCAAGTTTGCTCCACTAAGCCTCGCATCAAAATCTAGTCATGATCGTCATTGGATGTTAATATCCAATCATCTTTTTTATTTATCATGACTAAAATTCAATCAGGGAAATTCAGCAAATTCGGTAAATTTATCAATAATTCCATCAACACTTTTAATTTCTGCTTTTTCTTAGCCACCATTTTGGTTTGGAGTTATTTCACCATCGGCAAAATCGCCAGCGAACCTTTTCAAATCAGCTTACTTTGGGATGGCTTCAATCAAATGTACAGCCAACTATCAGTTAAAGTCGGTTGTATTGTTTTAGTTATCTTCAATGGACTGCAAGCTATTAGACTATGGATTTTTGAATATTATGATTTGAAGGAAAATCTCCAGCACCTCGGCACTATCAAAAAAATCTTTAAGAAAAAACCGCAATCATGATCGCACCTCAATACCGCTTTCTTGCTTATATCGAAGAGCCAGTTTCCAATAATGCTTTTGATTATGATCAGCGCAAAAAGGAAAATCCTAATCCGCAAATTTTCCGCGCCTCTTTGATTGACGGTGATTTAAAAGATTTAGCAATTGGTGATCGCATTGCCTTCGAATCAACCAATGATAAAAACGAAATTATTCCCTGCCGTGGACTCAAGCATTTTATTCTGATGAAAAATCCACTCAGCAAATCACCTTCCCACATTTATATTTTCGACAATCACAATCACGCCTTTTATTTTTGGCATCAGGAAAGATTACTGGGAAATATTAGTCCGCACAGCACTTTAGTTCATGTCGACCAGCACCGCGACACTCGCATCCCCGCGCATTTCCTTCATCAAGACGATTACAACAATCTTGAAGAAATTTATCGCTACACCAATAGCATGTTAAATGTCGGGAACTTCATCCCAGCCGGCGTTAAAAGTGAAGTTATTAAGG
Source organism: Candidatus Altimarinota bacterium (assembly GCA_051657905.1). GTDB lineage: Bacteria > Patescibacteriota > Gracilibacteria > UBA1369 > UBA1369 > JBOFLO01. The sequence continues at coordinate 11,893 of JBOFLO010000021.1, forward strand.
ACGTAATTTTCCTCGACTCACAAAAATCTTTTGAAGATTTTAAAATCGCCGATTATCAAAAATTATCCGCAGAAAAAAAACTGATTCTTGATATAGACATAGACGTCTTCGCCCCCGAGCTGGACTTCATCGACAATCAACTCAAATTAAAAGCCATTCAAGAATTACTTCCTTTAGCCAACGCAGTCACTATCGCCACCTCCCCTTTCTTTATTGATCAACAATTGGCTTTGGAATGGATTAAGAAAATCTTCCAATCAAAATAATCAAAAGGTTTATCCCGAAAATTACCCATTCTTTTTACCAAACAATTCACTCACCGGTTTAAAAGCCCCTTGATTGAAAGTCCGCCCGAATTTAAAGCCATTTGCTGGCAAAAACAAGGTAGTTTTCTTTCTGGTTCCTCCATCATTTCTCAGCACTTCAGTCACCTCAATTTTCGCCATCACCCGAATTTCCTCCAAACTTTCCTGAGATCTTTTCAATTTTCTTTCCAAAACCTGATCAAGTCTCGCCATCACCTTTTCATAACGATCAGTTTGACCATTTAATAAGTATTTTTGCTCCGCCTGTGCTTTCATTTCGGCATGACACTCACGAATTTCTTTTTCCTTCCCCAATCCCATTAAAAAGCTCGCTCTCCCATTTTCCACATTCTCAAAAATTTTCCTCTGCACTGACTTTTCACCATTAGAATAATCCTCCACATTAAAATAAAGCACTTTATTCTTATCATCCAAATTCATTTCCTCCCCCTGCTCCCCACTTTGAAAAATCTCCATTTTCAACCTAGCCTGCTCAGACATTTCCTTAGCCCTAACAATCCAAAACCCCCTCTCCTCTTCCAATTTTTCCCCCACAACCTTCTTTTTACCAAGCATATACGGTAAGGCCTGAGTATAAGCTCTTTTACTACGTACAAATAATTGTCCCAAAGTTAACTCTCTTTTCTGCAATTTTTCATATGCTTTCTCAGTTTCAATAACTTCATAATATTCATCCCCATCTATTTTCACCATCACATGCAAAAATAAATCTTCCAATTGAGCACGTAACTCTTCATTCAATTCAGGCCAAGTTGGCCACAATTCTATTTGCGCCATGGACTTATCCGGAAGCATTTTCGCCTTAATTTGCAAGAAAAAGTCTCTTACTCTAGCCATATTACTCTCAATCTTAATTCTCTCTTTTCTAGAAATTTCCGCCCGCAAAACTTTTTCTTTTTCCGTTAAATCCAATTTCATCGGGGTCTCTTTTCCCTGCTGAGTCCAGCCTTGCTCCACCATCTCCGGAAACCTCAGCTGCTCAGGTTCAGCAGACATATCAGCCTGGCCAACTTCAGCACTCTCAACAATTTTCTCAACTTGAGGAACTATCTCATCCACAATTTTTTCTACAGTTAATTCCACATCATTAACAGCCTCCGCTTCAATTAAAACATGATTCTCAGGCAAAGTTTTAGCAACACTTGGTTTTTGTCGAACATAAATTAATTTCAATTTTTCCAAAGCAACCCTATTCAATTCGCCAATCAATTTATCCGATAATCTTGGCTCTTCCCCTTTTCTCACTACTCTTAATTCCTTCCCATTAGAATCCACAGCTCTAATTAATAATTCCCCTTGAGGAGTTAGTTTTGTGTAAAAAGTATGATCATTTTTCAAACGAAAATTTACATTGCAGGCAATCCCAATCGCCGGTTTACCTGTTTCTTTATTTCGATCAATTCTTACTTGTTTAATCATTTCCGCCAAAACACTATCCTCCTTCATCAAAGGAGATTTATGTCCATCCCGAGACATACCAAGCGATCTCTCCCGCACAATATCCGCAGCCATTTCCCACAAAACTTTATCTTCAATCGTTTTCTCATCAACCCCAACAACCAAATCATTCAAATCATCAATCATATCGCGCGACCTATTAACACCCTGAGGCACTTCATCCTTCAAACTATACCCATGTGCTTCCAAACCCTTTTCAGAAATTATTCTCATACTTCTGCCCTGATGAATTTTCTGCCATTGCTCTTCACTGAATAAATCATGCCAATAATCATTAATTTTAATCCAGCTTGCAGAAGTAACTGGATAATTTGTTAATCCCGGCAACATCAAAGCAAATTTATTTCTAGCCTGAACATCTAATTGCGAAAGCACCTGTCGTGTCAGCAATAAATTCAGATCGCTCAAATAACTTTCTTCCCCCATAAAAATTGCATCCATCGCTTTAAAAAACTCATCCGGATTTCCTCCATTAATAATGTTAACCAGGCGAACAACTGGTTGCATACCTTTAAGAATATTCCCTTCCTTCAGCACTTTTGCTCCAGGATTACTCTCCTCATATCTTTGAATATTTGTATGCAAAATTCCAGCCGCCAATTGAGCAACCTCTTTATTTTCAGTAAAATAATCATCTTTGTTAGGAACGGCTTTATCCATCGCCCTAAAAAAATTAATCAACACCTGCATATTTACACTTCCACTCAATCTAATCACCTCTGACTCCACCACCCCAGGATTAAAACCAAATTCATCTTTAAATTCACCTTTTAAATACAGCGCATAAAGCACAAATTTCCCCAACAATTGCTGTTCAAGTGGAGGAATAGTATTAATAATTGTTACCTTTCTACCATTCTTTTTCTCTTGAACTGCTATCTGAGTATTTTGCTGAACCGCACCCATCAAATACAGGAAATAATCCATTAATTGCTGCCCACTCATATCTAATAAAGATCCCGGCGGATTATCTTTCCACTCATCTTGGATAACATTTAACAAACGATTAACAGCCGGCGTCAATTTAGGACTAACCTTGGTCAGCATAATCAATTCCACCATCAACTGTTCATCATTGAAGGCTGGGCTTTCCTGATTTCTTCCAAATTTCATAGTCATTATTTCTTGGCTTTAATAGGTTTTTTAGCACTCTCTGCTTTTTTTTGAGATTCTTTATATTTAGCTTTTGCAGCAATCAATAATTCTGGAAATTTGTTATTAAAAAATCTCCCCAAAACCCCTAAAAAGAATCCTCTTCGAAATTCTTCCTCATTAACGCCTTGATTGATCAAATCTTTTACTTTCTTCGCTACATCAGATCGATTCAAATTTCTATTCAAAGCGATCTTCATACTATTTAAATTATCACCTTCTTCCAAATATTTAATCTCTGGCAAATAACTCTCCACATATTTTTCTAATTTTTCTTCTCTCAATTGCATAAAAGCCTGCTGCTTATAATTAGGCCTAAAAACTTGCTCTACTTTTCCTCCTTTTTTCGTCATCATTTTTTCAGTCAATTTTTTAACAATATCTTTATCCGGATTTATATTAGACCAATAAGCCATAGATTCCGCCGACATTTTCACCAACATTTCTTCATGCTGTTTTGCCCCTAATCTTCTAGCCGTAGCTATAGCTAAATCAAATTTAACCTTCACCAAAAACTCATCATCTTTCACTTCAATAACTTCATTTCTGTCACCCGAAAAGCTGCTCCCATAATCATAAAATTTATCCAACTTTAATCTTCCTCCTCTTAATAAAGCTTTTTGAAAAGATGAATCATTGCTCGTACAAATAGTAAAAACACGGTCAAAAGTTCCCGTCCCACTCAAAATAGTTTTCAAGCTAGCAATTATCTCTTCCCCCCTGGCATCCATTTCAAAAACATTTGTATCAGAAAATTCTGAAAAATTTTCTCCTCCCCTACTGGTATTAGTAACTGACGATTTTTTTACCGCTGAATTAATTAAAAACTCTACCTCATCAAATAAAATCACCACATATTTTCCCATCTCCACAGCCTTCTCCTGCAATCGAGCATACAATAGATTTAAAGCTGCTCCCGGACGTTTGGCATTCACAATTGCACTTTGATCCGCCACCATAAATTCCGCCTGATCTTTAAGCACATAAGCTAAATGTCTGACATATTCCGTTTTACCTGTGCCGGGTTTCCCACTTAATAATAGCCCCGCATAAGACCAATCTTTAACACTTTTACCTTCTTGAAATTGCTGAACAATTTGTTCATGCTCTTCCTTCATTTCCTCTGGCAAAACATATAAATCCGGTGGCAAAACTGCCGCTTCCAAAGGTTTGAAAAATTCCACCTTCTCCAACTCACCAACTAAAATCAATTCTCTCAATTCAGCAAAAACCACCCCCAATTTATCTCTTTGTAATTGACGATTATCTTCGACAATTCCGTCCACTAAAATCCCATCAACTCTCCTCTTAATTTTTCCCAGTAAATTAAATTTTTGCAGAATATCTTCTGCCAAAAGTAGCTCGCCTATTGGTTTAACCTCTTTATTACCCATAAAATTATTTAAGGTGGTAAATTACACCACAACCCCTTTTTTGTCAACCAAATAAGCCCTTTAATTAAGCTCGTCCAAGCCGCTATAATACACCCAATCAACCCACAATTCATGAGCCATTCATCCCCCAAAGATCAGCAAAACACCGACCGTGCCGCCCAATTGGCCAGTTTCGAAAAATACTACAGCCAATTAAATCCTGAACAACAAGCCGCCGTCGACGCTATTGAGGGGCCGGTTATGACTATCGCCGGAGCGGGAACTGGAAAAACTCAAATTCTCGCTGTGAGAATCGCTAAAATTCTTCTCGAAACTCAAATCGATCCATTCAACATCCTTTGTCTAACCTTCACTGACGCCGGAGTTACGGCCATGCGCAAACGTTTGATTGAGATTATCGGACCCACCGCCTATCATATTAAAATCGGCACTTTTCATGGCTTTTGTAATGAAGTGATTAAGGACAATCCCGAAGATTTCCTTTTCCGCCGCGAATTTGATCAAATTGATGATTTGGAAAAAATCGAATTATTGCGCGAAATTATTGATGATCTTGGCGTAAAAAGCCCGATTCGTCCGCATGGCGAGCCTTATCATTATCAATATGATTTGGAAGGTCGCATTAAAGATTTGAAAAAAGAAAATTTCACACCGGAAAAATTCACTGAAGCTTTAAGAGAAATTCAACATTTTCTTCAAGAGTTTTTACCGCTGTTACAAGGCTTTATTGAAATCAAAGGCGCGCCGAAAGAAGAACAGATTTCTGCAGTCTCCCCGGAAAATATTTTCGCTCAACTCAATCTTCCCGAACCAACTCGTCTTCAACAATCCTATTTAAATTTCTATCAATCTCTTTGGAATAATTATCAAAATTCTCTCACCGGAGAAAAACGTGCCGATTCCACCAAACGCACCGCTTTCAAAAAAACTCTCAAAGATATTCTTACTAATTTACAAAAAGATTTACCAAAGCAGGAAGAATTAGCTAAAGGTTACTCCCTTTATCAAGAGAAGATGCATGCCAAAGCCCGCTACGACTACGAAGATATGATTTTGCTAGTCAGCCAAAAGTTCCGCTCCACCCCCGACCTTCTCCGCAAATACCAGGAGCTTTATCAATACATCCTGGTCGATGAATATCAGGACACCAACTCCGCCCAAAACCAAACCGTCGAGCTGTTGGGCAGTTATTTTGATTCCCCAAATATTTTCGTGGTGGGCGATGATGATCAATCTATTTATCGTTTTCAGGGAGCTTCGATGGAAAATATTATCGATTTCCACAAGCGCCACATTCGGGAATTAAAACTGGTCACTTTGATCAAAAATTATCGCAGCCAACAAACTATTTTGGACGCCGCTGGAACTTTGATCAAACACAATCAAACCCGCATCGCCACTTATTTGCCGGAAATAAATAAGGATTTACATAGCCAAATCAATCAGCCAGCCCAGCCTATTCAATTGGCAATTTATCAATCGGAAAATAATGAAAATTATGGCGTAGCACGAGAAATTCAAAAATTAATAGCTGATGGAGTTAAACCTTCCGAAATCGCCGTTTTATATCGCAATCATCGCGATGCGGAAGACTTGTTAGAATTGATGCTCAAGTTGAAAATCCCTTTTGAAATCAAAGCCGGACAGGACATTTTAAAAGATTTGGAAATCGGCAAATTAATTCAATTATTCCAATTAATTGAAAATCCCAATGCCAATGATTTGTTGAGCCAATGCCTTTTCCTCAACTTCCTCAAAATCGACAAACACGATATTTTGAAACTCTCTCATTACTATTACACGCAACGTTTAGAAAAACAGGGCTACAGCATTTTCAATATTCTCAATCTCCCGGAAAAATTAAAAGAAGCCGGTTTAATCGACCCAATTCGCCTGAGAAAATTCTCTCAAAAAATCGCCGATTGGAAGGAAGCAAGCATGAATTCCACTCTCAATCAATTTTTTGAAACCGTTATTAAAGAATCCCATTATTTGGAATATCTTTTTGAATCCAAAGAAAAACTGGAAGCTTTCAATCGCCTAAATACACTTTTCCAAGAAGTAAAAAAACTCACTCGTAAAAATCACGCCGTCACCATCACCGAATTTTTACAGCAATTAAAATTGCGTCAGGAAAATAAATTAAAACTCAATGAAGAACCTCTGCAAAGCAGTCAGGAAGCCGTTCAAATGCTCACCGCCCATGGCTCTAAAGGTTTGGAATATCAACATGTTTTTATAATCAAATGCACTCATGATGTTTGGGGCAAATCTATAAATCGAGACAAAATTCGTTTACCAAAAGGTTTGATTAAATCCGTCATCAGCGATGATCGTTTGGAACAGGAAGAAGACGAACGTCGTTTATTTTACGTAGCTTTAACCCGTGCTAAACAACAAGTGCATTTAAGTTTCGCCAAATTCCGCTCTGAACAAAATAAACAAAAAGAATCGATCGCCAGTTTATTCATCAATGAAATTCCTAAGGAATATTTACAAGAAATCAGCACCAAAGAAATTGAAGATCAAGCTCTGCAACATTTTGAAACTTTATTTTTCAGCGAACCGGATCAAGATTTCACTGAAAGAGAAAATGCTTTCATCAAACAATTAGCCGATCAACATATTATTTCTCCGACCAGCTTAAATAACTATTTAGTTTGTCCGCGCCGCTTCCTCTACCAAAACCTTTTCCGCCTCCCCCAAGCCAAATCCCCTTCCGCCGCCATGGGAACCGCCATCCACGCAGCGCTCGAGTTCTATATCAAACAATACAAAAAAACTCGCATCAAACCCCCAGCTGAATTATTAACTTTGAAATACAAATATTTCTTAGAAAAAGAATTATTAACAGAAAAAGATTATCTGGAAAGATTGGAAATCGGCCAAAATATTTTAAAAGAATATTATCAGGAATGTGGAGATAATTTCGAAGCCGACACCATCAGCGAATATAATTTCGTCATGCATGGCGTAAATATCGACGGCATTCGCATCAGCGGAAAAATCGACAAAATCACCTTCGCGCCAGTCGACGTTAACAACCCGGAAGGCCAACAAAAAGCCATAGTCAGCGACTTCAAAACCGGCAACACCGACCGGGCCAAAGCCAAACTAAAACATGGCGAAGATTACTGGAGACAAGTTATTTTCTACAAAATCCTCTGCGATTATTCTCCAAAATTCAAATTAGATTTCAAAGGCGCCAGCATGCAAATCGGCCAAATCGAATTTTTGGAAAAAAGCAAAATGAAAGGCTCCTGCCTAACCGAAACCGTCCCCCTCGATCAAACCTCCATCAACGAAGTAATCGAAAACATCCGCTTCGTCCACCAACAAATCCAAGCATTAAATTTTGAAAAAATCGAAAAATCCGACCCTTGCGACCACTGCCCTTTCTACAATATTTGCTGGAAAAATTAAATCACCAATTACAAATCTTCCAACAATTCTTCAGTAAATTTGGATTTATTCATTTCTCGCATTAGTAAAAGTCTGAAAATATTTTCCGAAATTCCTCCACGAGTAATATTATTGGCCACTCCAAACATATTCCCCTTTTCTTCCAGCAATCCCAAGCTGTAAGCCGCCTTCACAAAATTCTCATACCATTGCCCGGAAATCACATCTAAATAAGGTAAACTAACTGAATTATCGCCGGAAATTTTATTAATCAAAATCAAAAACTTCATTGCCTCAACTTTATTAATTGGACTATTTGGCCGGAAGTTTCCATCCCCATAACCACTCGCCCAACCCTGATTTTTCGCATAACAAACATAATTCGAATACCAATCTTCAACTTTCACATCATTGAAACAAGCTGCCCTAACTGAATTATCCGGCTCAATCCCCAGCCCACCCTTAATCAAAATCTTCAACATTTCCGCACGTGTAACCTCTGCATCCGGACGAAATGTACCATTAGGAAAACCTTCCACCACCCCCAGCTCTTTCAAATAATTGATGGCCGTAGAATTTTTATGAAAACTATTCACATCCTGAAAATAATTTCGCTTAGCATATTCAACCGAATTATTTTCCTGAGTGCTTCCGTCATAAGTTTTCTTGATCTGATTAAACAGCTTGGCCGTATCCAATTTCCCATCATTGGCATCCGCCGAATCTCGTAAATACTCCATTAAAACCGTGTTTTTCATTTCCGGATAAGTAGAAATCACCTGGGCCAAAACCCCGGCTACAATCGGCGCAGAAAAAGAAGTTCCACTAGCCACCGAATAAGTATCCGCACCAGAAATATCTAAACCGATAATTCCCTCGCCCGGAACAGCCACATCAACACAATCTCCATAATTACTCCATTCAGCCAATTCACCTGAATAATCCAGAGCTGCCACTCCAATCAATCTATTATTATTCCCATCATTACAAACCGGCGATTGTGGCGTTAAATCCAAATTCTGCCCCCGCCCATTCTCCACATCACCATTACCAGCCGCCACCACCACTATTACATTATTATCATAAGCATATTCCAAAATCTCATCATAACTGGCCGTGAAATTACTAGTTCCAATACTGGCAATACTTAAATTAATAATTCTAGCTCCATTATCAACAGCATATCGAATCGCCTCAATCACATCCGGAACCTTGCATTCCAGCTCCCCACAAGCGATCAAAGGCATGATTTGCACTGAAGTAGAAAGCCCCGCCATACCAACATTATTATTACGTTCAGCCCCAATAATTCCGGCCACAATTGTCCCATGATCACCATAAACAGTCATTTCATTATTGGCATCCATCATATTGTAACCAAAATAATCATCTACATAACCATTCTGATCATTATCAATTTCATCGCCCTTGATTTCCGCCTTATTAGTCCAAACTCTTCCCTGCAAATCCTGATGATTTAAATACACCCCATCATCAATTACCGCTACTATTACAGGTTTTTTAGGTGTCAAAATGCCAAAAGCATCATTGTAATTAATCACTCTCAAATAGTATTGATAAACAGAAAACGGATCATTAAAAACAAACGCTCTTAAGGGAAGTTCATATTCGGAACAAATAGTTTGTCGACAAAGCTTCATTTTCAAAATATCAATGGAACTCTCCGGCACAGTAAAAACAATCCTACTATCAGACCATTCAGTTATCTCAGCATTCAAAATCCCAAAAGTAATTTTCCCCTGTTGGCTGCCAAAAAATTTCCCCGACAAAATCAACTTCTCACCTGGAAAAGTTTCATAAGTTTCATAATCATTAAAATCCTTAATACTATAAACCGTCGGCTTAATCGTATAACTAGCCTCACCCACTACAGTATTCCCCTCATAAATAGTAATTTTCCCCGAAACCTTCGCCCACTGCGGCATCAAAAACCGAATCTCCGAATCCGACCAATACTTTATCGCCTCACTATCATACAAAAAACAACTCTGCTCATCATTAAAACAAATAAATTTATCCTCCAACAATTCCCCAAACCCATCCCCAGTCAACCGCACCTCCTCCCCCACCTCATATTCCCCCGGAAACAAAGGATAAGCCGTAGCCATCACCCCCGGCGCCGCCACCCCAATTGCCAGCAATCCCGAAATAATCCCCATACCCACCAAACCAAAATATTTCTTAATCATAAAAATTTATTTATTTAAAACCACTATAATACAAAAACCACCCAAACCAAATCAACGAACAAAGGATTATCATTTCTCTTTATAAGAAGCACGGCACAAAAATCCCCCCACCCAACACAAACACCTAACAAAGGATTCTCTATTTTCTCTTTATACAAGGCGCGGCACAAAAATTAATTCGTGACAGCTACG
>JBOFLO010000022.1:0-2114 GCA_051657905.1 Candidatus Altimarinota bacterium
GTATCGAAGATAGCATCCGCACTATTGGCCAATACGTTAATATGATTATTATGCGCCACCCTCAACAAGGTTCGCTGGCAAAAGCAGCGGGAGTTTCTGAAGTTCCAGTCATTAATGCCGGAGATGGTATTGGCGAACATCCCACCCAATCCGTACTTGATCTTTATACTATACAAAAAGAACTTGGCACCTTGGATGATTTACGAATTGCCTTGGTGGGCGACTTGTTAAATGGCCGAACTATTCATTCCTTAGTACAACTTTTACCAATAGTTAAAAACCCTCATTTATTCTTAGTTTCGCCACCTCAATTAAAAATTCCTAAAAAATACAGTGAATTTCTTGAAAAAAATAATATTCATTATGAAGAAAGCGACAATTTGGATCAAGTATTGCCGGAATCTGATGTGGTCTATATGACCAGAGTTCAAAAAGAACGTTTCAAAACTAAAAAAGAGCAAAAAGTTTATAAAAAAACTAAGAATGCCTTTATCTTTGATCAGCATTCTCTCGACATACTTCCTCCAAAATCAATAGTTATGCATCCCCTCCCACGCATTAAAGAAATACATCCGGAAGTAGATACAGATAAGCGTGCAGCTTATTTCCGTCAGGTAAAAAATGGGCTTCATGTGCGCATGAGCCTGCTAAAATTAGTCGCTGAACATTGGGAGAAAAATCGATAATTATTGATTCCAAGCTTTTCTCCAAGCCGCATCAACATCCTCCTCAGTCGCCCCCGGATTCGCCGCTTTATAATCAGCTCTCCATTTTTCCAAATCAGCAATTCCTTGGCTGAAAGCTGCATCCATTTGTTCTTTAGTTGCTTCGGGATTTTCAGCTTTATAATTTTCCTGCCATTCAGAAATATTTTCCAAGCCTTCTCCCCATTTATCAAAAGCTTCAGCAAAGAAAACATAGCGGCATAGCAAGAATCCTCCAACCAAAACTACAATTGCTATCAGCACTCCCTTTAAAATTTTTCGCGAACCTGATTGTTTTGTGGTATTTTCCATATTGAAACTATAAACTTTTTTGTCCATTAAGCCTAATATAAATATGTTTAACGTAAATGAATTCAACAACAGCTTCTCTCCTGAACTCCTAAGCTACATTCCATTAATTATCTTAATTTTGGCTTTATGGTCACTATTTTGGAAAGGAAAAGGTCTCTGGCGAGCAGCCCGCGCTGGCCATCAAGGTTGGTTTGTCGTTTTTCTCCTTTTTCATACACTGGGACTTTTAGAAATTATCTATATTGTTTTCGTTAATAAAAATAACGACAATCAAACCACCTAAAGCAGCTTTTCACTTTTACATATGAATCCAATTGAAATAAAAGAACTTGGCCATCTCGTACTTTATGTAAAAGATCTACAACGATCCGTTGAATTCTATGAAAAAATTTTAGGCTGGAAAAAAATTCCCGGTGCATTAGGATTTCCTGCTGTCGCCTTTAGCAGTGGACGAACTCATCATGAATTACTATTAATTGAGGTAGGACCTCAGGCCGCTCCTATTAATCAAGGGCATCGCTTAGGCTTATATCACTTCGGTTTGAAAATCGGTGATTCTGATCAGGACTTGCAACGCGCTCTAATACATTTAGAAAAACACCATGTCCCCTTACATGGCGCCACTGATCACACCGTCAGTCACAGTCTTTACATCAGTGACCCGGATGGCAATGAAATAGAACTTTATATAGATGTTCCGGGAGTAGACTGGCATCAGCATCCTGAATTAGTTTTATCTCCAGGCAAAGCTTTAGATTTGTAAATTCCAGTCATCACTAAATTTACAATTTGGTAATATCGCGTGGAGAAAATAAACTGACAAACCAATCCACGCCGATTTTTACTCTTTTCTTCCAGGAAGCGAAATTAAAGAAGTAAACCGTTCGCCAAATAAACCAGGCCACCGGTCCGCTTAGCTGTACAAACCCCAAATCCGCTAAAGCCTGCCCCTTGCCCAAAGATAACAATGCCCCCCGCGAATGGTATTCAAATTTTTCCAAAGCTCCTCCCCTGCTCAGCACTTCCAAATTATTCGCCACCACCTTGGCCTGCTTCACCGCCACTTGCGCCAACATCGGCAATGGTTTTCCATCAACT
>JBOFLO010000023.1:0-1880 GCA_051657905.1 Candidatus Altimarinota bacterium
CTCGACCCAGCTCTACTTCGTCCAGGGCGTTTCGATCGCCGTGTAACAGTTGATTTACCGGACATCAAAGCCCGTGAAGAGATTCTAAAAGTTCATTCTCGCAATAAACCAATTTCTGATGGCTTGAATTTAAATACCATCGCTAAACACACTCCAGGACTTTCCGGTGCCGACCTGGAAAATATTATGAATGAATCAGCAATTTTAGCTGCCAAAGAAAATCGTAAAATCATTACTCAGGATGATGTTCAAAATTCCGTAGAAAAAATCTTCATGGGTCCTGAACGAAAATCCAGAATTTTCAGCGAAGAAGAAAAACGCAAAACCGCTTATCATGAAGTTGGACACGCTGTAGTCGGACATCTTTGCGAACATGCCGATCCAATTCACAAAATCACCATTATTTCCCGTGGACATGCGCTCGGTGTAACATGGTCACTCCCAGAAAACGATCAATATTCCGTAACCCGCGCTCAATTATTCGACAAAATCACTATGGCTTTGGGCGGTTACTGCGCTGAATTGGAATTCTACAAAGAACTAACTACCGGCGCCAGCAATGACTTGGAAAAAGCCACTCAAATCGCCACCAGCATGGTTACCAATTACGGTATGAGCGATCTTGGACCAATTAGTTTAGGCGAAAAAAATCATGAAGTATTTTTGGGCAGAGATTATGGTCATGTAAAAAATTATTCCGAAGAAACTGCAAAAAAAATCGATCAGGAAGTACATAAAATTTTGGGAGCAGCTTTTGAAAGAACTAAAAAAATCATCAGTGAAAATCACGATTTAATGGTTCAAATCACTGAAGAATTGGTTAAAAAAGAAAATATTAATCGTGAAGAATTCTTGAAATTCTTTGAAAATCATCCAGGCGCCAAACATCGCCACTTAGAAAAAAAATCTTCCAAAGATGAAAGCAAAGATTCTCCAAAAGAATCCAAAGCAAAATCCCCTTCTAAAAAATAATTAACATGAGCAAATCTACCAATGTACCTTTAAATTATTCTAATGAAGAGCATGGTGAAGCCACTGTAGAAGTCGGCCAACTCAGCTTGGATGTTTATGAAACCGGCAAAGAATTGATTATTGTCGCTCCAATTGCCGGCGTAAAAATGGATGATATTAATCTCAGCCTAACTGAAGATGTACTAACTATTTCCGGAAAAAGAAATTTGGAAAATACCGTTTCCGAAGATGACTATTTAATACAAGAATGTTTTTGGGGAGAATTTTCCCGCTCAATTGTCTTGCCTGACAATGCCGATGGCACTAAAATCCAAGCCAGTTTCAAAGATGGCATTTTAAAAATCGCCATTCCAAAAACCGCCGACAATAATAAAACCAAAGTAATTAAAATCAAATCCTCCTAATCCGTATTTTACTTAATTTGCACTCTCATGACCGCTCGTCAAAAAGTTACTAAAGCCATTTTTCCAGTTGCCGGATTCGGAACCCGCTTCCTCCCAGCCACTAAAGCCCAGCCAAAAGAAATGCTTCCCATCGTGGACAAACCGGTAATCCAGTATTTAGTAGAAGAAGCTGTAGCCGCCGGAATCAAAGATATCATCATGGTTACCGGCCGCGGAAAGCGTGTAATCGAAGATCATTTCGACACCTCTTTTGAACTTGAATACACTTTGGTAGAAAAAGAAAAACACGCCTTATTAGAAGAAGTACGCAACATCTCCAAATTGGCTAATTTCGTCTATGTCCGCCAACCAAAACCCCTCGGCGACGGCCACGCTATATTATGTGCCCGCAATTTAATCGGTGACGAACCCTGCGCAGTCCTATTCGGCGATGACATTATCGACGGCCCAAAACCAGCCATCAAACAATTAATCGAAGCCTACAATGAAACCGGTTGCTCCGTA
>JBOFLO010000024.1:0-22424 GCA_051657905.1 Candidatus Altimarinota bacterium
AAGGCCTAAACTGTAGCCCTGATAAAGGGGTGTTTTTTGTGTCCAGGCTTGGCGGGCGGCGAGGACGAGGGGGTGAAGGATGGTGGTGAGGAAAGCGAGTAGGCCGAGGAGGCCGGTGGTGGCGAGGATGGTGAGTAGACTAGAGTCGGAGCCACTGGCGGCGTGATTGTCGGCGTCTTTTAAATAGCCGCGTTCTAATTTGTTATAAGTGAGGGTGTTGTAGCCATGGCCGAAGAAGAGTTTTTCGGCGATTAGGCTGAGTGTTTGATTCCAGTTTTCGATGCGCAGGCGGGCGGTGGGATCAGGGTTTTCGGCTGTGCTGAAAAGGACGGAGGTGATGCTGGTGATAAGTTCGCCGACTCTTTGTTGGGCGCGATCCGAGACGGAAATACCGAGGGTGGCGACAATGACCAAAATGATTAAGGCTTTGCGGGACTTGATCATCCCAAGAATAAAAATACCGATAGCCAAGGCTAAATAGGCTGAGCGCGAGTAGGTGAGGAAGAGGGCGATTGCTAAAATTGCTATCAATAAGAAGGTGGCGATTTGTTGTCGGCGATCTTTTAAGTAAAAAAATACTCCAGAGAAAATACAAATTATGAAGGCGAAAAATCCACCGATAAAGTTTGGATCAAGCCAAGAGCCAACCAAACGATTAATGTGTGGATCGTAACCTAAGCTTTCTAATCCTTCTAAATCTGGCAAAATTTGTAGTTGGATGAAGCCTGTTAAGGCTATTAAGAAAGCGCTGACACCAATGAAAGTGAGCAGGTTTTGGAAGTTTTTTTGTAATTCGGAGGGGGGAATTGCTGTTTGAGCGGAGGTTTTTGGGGCTGCGGTGGAAGGGGTGGAAAGGATGGAAATAGTGATGGGGAGTAAGGTGAAGTAGCCAATTAAGCGGATTAAATAGAGAGAGCCGGACAAAACTTCTTTGGTGGGAATAGCTATTAGGGCTAATAGAAGGGAGAAAATTGCTAGGAAAATAAACAGGGCGAATTTTTTGAGGAATTTGAGGGTGGCTTGGGAGAATTTTAGATTTTTGCCTTGTTTGAAAAACCAAATGGCGATGAAAATGGGGATGATAAAGTCGCTTGCTACTATGCTGCGGCCGAGTATTTCTAAGCGGGAGAATTCGCCTAAAACGGGTAGTAGTAAAACTATGTAAATACCTAAAAACAAATGGCGCCAAACCAGAATAGAGGCGAGAATAGTTACTAAACATAGAACGGTGAAATTGAAATCGCGGAAAAACCAGAATAGGAGTAGCTGGGAAAGAGCGATGGCAGTCAATGCAAAAATGGCGGTTTTGAGCTTCATAATTCCAATAATTTGATATAATCCTAGCAGAAAATTGCATATTTTATGAAGCTTTTTGCAGAAAATCTGGAGAATTTGTTGGAGGAAATGGAAAAACAACGTGAACAATATTGGAATATTCCACGCGAGGCGGCGGAATTGATTTATTTTTTGGGAAAAGTTATTAAGGCAGAAAAAATCCTGGAAATAGGTACTTCAAGCGGTTATTCCGGGATTTGGTTAGCCAATATCGTTAAGCCGCGTGATGGGAAAGTTTATACGGTGGAATCGCATCCGGGGCGTTTTGCTTTGGCTGCTGAGAATTTTGAAAAGGCGGGAGTTGGTGAATTGATAGTTCAGGTGAAAGGACATGCTCCGCAGGTGCTGCGGGAGGTGCCGGAGATAATGGAGGGCGGATTTGATTTGGTGTTTTTAGATGCTACCAAGCGCGAGCATGTGGCTTATTTTAAGGAAATAGCGGCTTTATTGAAAGTGGGTGGGATGGTGATTGCTGATAATATTTTGAGCCATGAGGAGAAAATGCTGGAATATGTCGATTATTTGAGAAGTTCTACGGATTTTAACAGTGAAATTGTGCCAATTGGGACGGGATTGCTAATTTCCTTAAAAAAGTAGGAATTTTAAGGGAAATATGGTAAATTTATATCTTGTCTTTTAACTTGGAAATGAGGAATTCAATTGATTCAATCACCAATGGAAATGGAAACGGTAATGGAGAGAATGGCTCAAATGGCCAAAGAGATTTGCGTGTTGAAGTGCGTTTTGGCTTTTTGACTAGGGAGCAGCAGAGAATTAGTGAAGAGTTGGTGCTGAAATTATTGAGAAATAAGGTGGAAAGAGTTTCGGCTGATACTTCTTTGAAGGATTTGATTGAGATATTGGTGACGGATGTGGCTTATAGGAAGGCTAAACTGACTGCTAAGGAAATAGTGGAGGCTTTTGAAAAAGCTGGTTTATCGGATTTGATTGCCGGTAAATTTCTTTTGTATTACATGGATGAGGATCAGAAAAATGCAGAGGAATTGGAGTTGGCTAAAGAGACCTATCAAATTGATGATCAAAAGGAAGAGGAAATTAAAGTTTCAGCTAAAAAGAAAATTCTGGAATTTTTGGATAAAAATCGTTTGAGTGGATCGATTACTTTTTTTGAATTTTTGAATAGTTTGCATATTAAATTTCCGTATTTGAAAATAAGCGAATTGTTGATAGGTGAAGTGGAAATTAAGTTGATTGCTAAGATTCGTGAAGGGTTTCCCGCAATTGCGCGCAGTAAATATAAGTCTTTGTATGAAGAAGATAAAAAAGGTTTTGTGATGGGTTATATGATGGGGAGAGTGATTAAATTTGATCAGAAATTGGGGGAACAGGTTTTTGATTCGGTGGTGTTTAGACAGATTTTGGAGTTTGTTGATCAAATGGGGGATAGTATGGAAAGTTTGAATGGGGAGAGTTTGTATGATTTGTTGTACAAAGAAAGTAAAGCGATGGCGAATTATGTGAAAGCTGAGCAAATAGAAATGCGCCGTTTGCATACCAGAAGTGCTATTGAACAAACTGGTTTGATAGAAGGAGAAACTGCCGTGTCGGATGAGTTATTTTTTGATGAGAATTTTGATGTTGGAGAATTTTATCAAAGAAATATTGTGCCTTCGATTTTCCGTTTCAATAGTAAAAAATTGGATAAATTGAAGAAAGTTAGGTATGTGGATTTGCTTGATTTGTCACCACAAGCTTTGAGACAAACAACCTTCTCAATAGAGCATTTGAGAATGCTGAAAAATATGGTGGATTTGTATGATAAAAATCCGCAGGAATTTTTTGAGATGATGCGATTTCATTTGGGCTTTGATTATTCTCCGCGAGCAATTCATTTTAAAGATATTTCGGTGAGAGAAAATATGAATGAAACTTTTGATGTGGTGAAAAGGAAGATTGGGAAAAATATTGAGGATGCTTTGGAATACAGAGAATTAGATGATCCGATTAGAGTTGATTGTCGTTATATTCCGGAAATTATTAATAGTTGTGAGTTGGTGGATTTGATGCGTTGGGTTTTGCATCCGGAGATTTTCAGGGAGCGTTTTCCTTTGTATAAAGCGGTTTCTGATCAAGTGATTAGTCATCAATGTAAGGTGATGTTGCAGGAGTTTTTGATGGTGGATAATATGATTCATGATGAGGCTTTTCAGCAGGTGGAATTGAGAAGAGAGTTGCTGGAGGATTTTGCGAAGACTGGGCTGAAGATTAGAGAAGAACGTCCAATTGAGTTGAAATTTAGATTAATGGAGCAGGTGACTGCTGATGGTGAAGTGATTTTGGATAAAAATAAGAAGCCGAATTATTGGGTGGCTTTTAGTAATGAGGGATTGGAGGAGTGCCATAATGGATTGGCGCCAGAGGTTAATAAAGAGATTTTGGAAAATGAAAGTTTGGATAAATATGAAATGAATGGTGAATATTATAAAGTTTATCCAGTAGAAGAGAAGAATTTTACTAAGGTAAAAATGACGGTACCTTTTTATGATACTGATGAAAAAGGTAAGAATTTAGGTTATAGGGAAGAGGAAATTGAGATGTTGATTTATTCCGCTAAAGGAAGGTTTGTGGATAGTAAGGATATTCTTTCTAATTTATTAAGTCAGACCAGAGGTAAACAAATTAGTGATGAAAATCGTTGGATGCTTGCTTATTTAACGGAGAGAGATGAGAAGTATTTTAAGGAATTTTTGTATGGTATTGAGCCGCATAAAATTATTAAAGTTGAAGATGCAGCGGAGGGTAGAAATATTAATAGGAAGAGTAAGGTTGCGGAGAAAGTTTCTTCATCTGCGCATTTGAAAGGGGGGCAGGATTTGGCTATGGCGAAGAAATTGGATTTGGTTAAAAAGGCTGAGGGTAAAGCTAAAAGAAAGTCTAATGTTTTGGAAACTTTGGTGCAAAGCGTGCCGAATATGTTGAGTCTTTATTTGAGTGATAATTCCGTGAGTGCGCATCCGGTTTATCGGGCGACAAGGGCTTGGAGTTTGATGGGGATTTATTTTAATCCACAGGTGTGGGGCGATAAATATCAGGAATATAAAAATCAAGGATTTGATTATCAAGCTAGTACGGGCAAGCGTTTGTTGAAAGGTTAATTGTTTTCCAATTGTTGTTTTAACAAAAGGCTTTTTAGATGATCGGTTTTTTCTTGAAGAAATTTATCCAAGTCAAAACCGAAAGATGAAATTAACATGGAGGCGTGTTCCCCACCTAAAAAGTGCGGCATGATAACGTAGCTGGCCCCTTCTTCATAAAGTTTAAGTGCGCCTTCCACATAATGAGCGAAGACAATAACGATGCAATTTTTATTTACGGCACGAATTTTTTTCAATAAAACAATATTCGCATCAACATCTTTGGCAGAGGAAATGATCATTTTGGTATTGTGGAAATTGATGTCATCCAGGGAATCGCTATTGCTTAAATCGGCGTAATGGCAGGGGATTCGATCGTGAATTAATTGATTAATTATTTGGGGATTATAGTCTATGACCAAATAATCTTTGGCGTGTTTTTTAAAAGAATTGATAATATTGGGTCCGATTTTTGAATAGCCAAATAGTAGAATATCATGAGCTTCACCTACGTTGCGGTAATGGCGATCTTTTTTCTGCCCATGTTTTTCAAATATATTTAAATGAGCTGAAAAGCGATTGAAAAGAGTTTCGGTGTGACTGATTAAATAGGTGGAAATGACGATGGTGATGAGACTGGCGAAGGTTAACAAGGAAACTGAAGAGTAAGTTAAATGACCAGCTGCTACACCTAGAATAGCGATTTTAAGCGAGAATTCGCTGATTTGAGTGGTCGATAAAGCTACTTGGAAAGAGGTTTTTTTGCTGTAGTCTAGTAGTCCTAAGAAAATTAGATTGAAAAAGGCTTTGCCTAAAATGGCGAAGGTGGAGAGGGCGAGAATTAAAGGTAATTGATTGATTATGTCGGTGAAGACTAATTGTGAGCCTAAAGTTAAGAAGAAAGTCATTAGGAAAAAGTCGCGCAGGGGTTTGATTTTGGAACTGATTTCGAAACGGTATGGGGATGCGGAGAGAGTTAGGCCGGCCAATAAAGCGCCTATTTCAATGGAGAGGTCCATCCAGCCGAATAAAGCGGCGATACTTAAACACCAGGAGAGGGCGAAAAGTAAGAGCATTTCCTGGGAATTGGCGATTTTGGCGGTGAACCAAGGGAGGAAGTGGCGGCCGATTAAATACAATATGGCAATTGATCCGGTGATTTTGAAAAGAGTTTCTAGAGTGAGGAAGTTTTCATGGCCTCCCAATGAGGAAATCCCCATTAAAACCAATACGGCCAATAAATCCTGGACGATTACAGAACCTACGGCGATGCGGCCGTGTAGCGTTTCGAGTAGATTTTTGTCGGAAAATAATTTGGTTACTACGATGGTTGAGCTGAAGGAGGCGGCCAAGGCGATGTAAATACTGGTTACCCAATTTAGCCCGAAGGCTGAAACTAAAAGGAAACCGAGGATGGAGGTGAAGAGAATTTGACCGAAAGCGATGAGGGCGGAAATTTTGCCGATTTCCTTTAAATGCTTAGCATTAAGACTTAAACCCACCATAAATAGCAGAATACTGATACCGATTTCAGAAAAGGTGGAAAAAGCCTCGTTTAGGGGCATGAAATTAAGAAAACTCAGGAAGATACCGGCTAGGATATAGCCGAGGATTAAAGGTTGTTTAAGTAGTCTCATTAAGCCGGAAACAAGTAGCGCTACAGCTACAGCTAATCCGAGTTGGAAAAACATCTGATGATCCATTTTTTTGTTTATTTTATCGTATATTATATAACTTTTCTTGCTTTTTGGCAAATATGTGGTATTTTGCATTAGTAATAAATTCTATGATCAATCAATCGCCTTTAAATTCAGGTTTGGGACTTGCTGAAACTATCCGCGAAATCGGGTCGGAAAAGGTAGTAGTGGCGGTTGATGCAGCGAATGTTCAATTTTGGGAAGCGGGCTTGGATGGAAAAAGGCCGTCTGGACGGTTTTCTTTTACTAAATTAGCTGAATATTTAGCGAAAATTGAAGCGGTTAAGAAGAAGTTTTTATTTACTGCTAGATATTCTTTTAATGCCGTTTTTATTGAAAGGATTATTGAACTGGTTGAGGATGTGGGGCCGGCCTTTTTGCAAAGGGCGATAGTGGATAAAAAAACCAGTGAAACATATGATTACAATGGTGTTATTTATGATGTGGAATTGCTGATGATTGTGGTTAATGAGTTAATTGAGCAGAATAAAATTAATGATCTAAGGCAGAGTATTGCCGAGCAAGTTTATTATGTGACCAATCAGGTTCGTTCAAATAAGACTTTAGCGAAAAGAGAAAAACAAGGTTATCAATTGATTACTACTGATTATTTGGTGCATAAAAATCCTATCGCTAAAATGCAATTGATTGGAAATTTGGCTAAACAAACTGTACAAATTGCTGATTATAATGAGAGCGGTGCGTTTAATGATGTTGATGTAGAGATTTCTTATCCTGAAGAAAAAGGAGTAGCTTCTTTGAGAAAAAGTTTGGAATTGGCTGCAGATAAATTAGGAGAAATGAGTTTTAAAAATGATTTGCCTGAATTTGCACCTTTAGTACAAAAAATCAGAAGCATGATTGAACAGGTTGATAATATTGGTGAAGAGTTGGCTAGAAGAGACAAGGATATTGAAGCTTTGGAAAAAATTTCGGAAAGAAAGAGTCATAAAGTTAGAGAAATTCTGCAAATTGCCAATAACTCGGCAAATACTTTTATAAGCAAAGGCAATGTGGATAGTTTTTTGGTTGCTGCTTTGATGGATAGAAAAGTTATGGATGCTGCGGATACTTTTGTGGTGTTGTCAGGAGATGGAGACTTCCGCTTGATGTATGAGAAAATGAGGGAAGCACATAAAAAAATCGTGGTGGTTAGTCCTTTAGAATATTTAAATAAAAAACTGGAGGGGATGATTTTGGATGGAGATATTTCTTTGGTGAATCCTAATCAAGATGGTGTGTTGTGGAGAAGTTGCAAATCTAAATAGCGGTTCTACTTACTCGATCAATGCTAGGACAGTTTTAAGGCCTTCTTTGGTGTGAGAGGAGAATGGAATGACACTATGCTCGGCGGCGGAGATTTGGATGTTTTTAAGGGCATTGCTGCGTTGAGAGCTTTTGATTTGGTCGATTTTGGAGGCGATGATTTGAAATGGGAGCTGTCGCTGGTGCAAAAAGTCGATTACTTCGAGGTCGAGGGGGGTTGGGCCGACTTTGGAATCTACTAATAGGAAAATTTGGCGAAACTTGTTTTCAGGATTTTCCAAATACCAAAAGATCAAATCACGGAGGATTTTTTGTTGGGTTTTGGAGGCTTTGGCGTAACCGTAGCCTGGTAAATCGGCGAAGTAGACTTTTTTGTTGATTAAAAAAAGATTCACTTTTTGAGTGAGGCCGGGGCGGGAGCCGGTGCGTCCGAGATTTTTTAAACCGGTGATGGCGTTAAGGAAAGAAGATTTTCCAACATTGGAGCGGCCGATAAAAGCGTATTGAGGAAGTTGATCTTCCGGTAAGTCGCTTTCTTGGAGAATGCTGCGGAGGTAGATGGCCGTGGTGATTTTCATGGAAAATTTAGGTTGAGTTTAGAAGGGGAGGTCTATAATGCCCGGGTGGGTGGGGGAGGTGGAGGAATTATTGGAAAATTTTCAATTTTACATCAATGATTTTTTCATTTTCAAATTTTATTTCCGCATAAGTTTTGTTTTTTTCAGTTTGAACATCATTGTCGTCCAACAAATATTCCTCACGCCAAGTGTCCGTAACAATCTGATATTTATAATCGGGGCTTTGATTGATGGTTTGAATATGTGAATGTCCCATAATCCAAACGTGTTTGTCAGGATGAGCATTGCGCATGAAGCCTAAACGTTTGGTCAGGAAAATATGATCGTCTTCGGTTTCCATGCCATAGTGATAAATATGCTGAAGAAGATTTTTAACCGGCAATTGAGAAATGGGGTCGCGTAGATTGATGAGAGGGTCGAAAAAAAGTCCTTTCCAGAAAAAACGACGGCTTAAACGATCGCGGGCTTTTTTGAATTCGGGATTGCTTTTGTAAGCGGCTGGGCGTGGGAAAATTTTCTCGGCTTCGGGGAATTGTTTTTTCAATTCGAGGAAGAATTTGAGAATTGCGGTGTGGCCGATAGGTAAATTTAAATAGAATTCCCCACGTTTTTTGATAATTACTTTTTTGGGATTGTAGCGATAAAAAAAGTCGTACATTTGGCCGTGTTCGATGTGGAGGCCGGCCAGGTTGAAGTCGTGGTCGAAGGTGATTTTGTGGGGGTGGCCGAGGGTGGATTTTAGGAGGTTTTGTAGAGCCGGCCAGACCAGGTCGAAGTCATGATTGCCGATGTTGAAATGTAAAAAATTGTGAGGATTTTCCAGAAATTTTTGCAGATGTTGGAAAATTTTTGGATAACTTTTTAAAATTTGATTTAATTTCCAGAGAGAAATTTCTTCGGTGATGCGGAAAGGGAAGTCCTGATGATAAGGCATTTTGAGAAAGTCGAAAGTATCACCATTTAAAACTAAAATTGTTTTGTGTTGATTGTTGCTGATGGAAGTTAAAAATTTTAGCAAAGAATTTTCATCTTTAAAATCATCAAAAAGATCTTTTTGTCCGAGTTCAATATCACTGATTGTGTAAACTGTAGTGAGCATTATTTAGAGCGAGCTTTGGTGATAATGATGTTTTGTACGGATTCATATTCAGGGAAGGATTGGCTTTCAAATGATAAACCTGAAGATCTTCCGCCATCCAAATTTAATACAGAATGAAGTCCTAATTCACTGAAAGCCGGATCATTTTTGAGAATTTTTGCCAATTCAAAAAGTGGTAATTTGTTTTGGCTGTTTAACAAAGTTTGACGAAGTTCGATGACGATAATTTGATTGTCATTGTCGAGGCCGATAATGGTTCTGCCTGCTTCAACTTTATTTTCTTCGGAAACAATAATTTCTCCTGCTTCGTTAATTAAAATTGGGCCACTTTGAATGGCGAATTCTAATTCGGGTATTAAATCTGCTTGAGCGTTTTGGAATTGTTCGTAGGTGTATAATTTTGGTTGGGCGTTTTGATTGATGGTAAAGACACCGTTGATTAATTCGCCTTTAACAAGCGGGTAGAGAGGCTTGTTGTTGCTTAGCAAAAGTCCGGTGGGCTGAAAATCTTCGGTGTAATATGTTCCGTTGAAAGTTAATATGGAAGAATTTTCCTGATGAATTTCATTGATGGATTTGCTATTTGGTTCCGGTTGATTTTCCACAACTTCCAGTCGGAATTGGGCAGGATTGATTTTGGCTAGGAGGAATTTTTTGGAAGAATTATTTTCATTGGAACTGCTGATTTCTTCGAAAATAATGTGTTCGGTTGGTTGAGTTGGGATATCAACTGGAGCTGACATGGTGCAGGCGGAAAATATTAGCAATAAAGCTAAATTCAAAGTGGTCTTGAAACTGAGAGAGAGGTAGGAAGGCATGGGCGGCCGAATTATTCAGGGGGAATTAAATAGTGGGTAGTAAAGGAAGATCAATTGGCAATTTTTCTTCCGGAATCAAACTGGTTTGATTGTCAGTATCTTCGGTGTTGTCTGTTTGATTGTTGGAATTATTATTGTCTGAATTGTTGGGGTTGGAGTTATTAGAGTTGCCATTATCATTTGATTGAGAGTCTGGCGTGTCATTATCGTCGTTATTAGACTCACGGGTTTTGATAGTGATTGAATCCTCGCCAATACGTCCCTGAGCGTCATAAACGCGTACAGTGATTTTATAAGAGGCTTTCTCGGCATTACGCGGTAAACGAATTGTTGCGGTGAAAGGGGATTGATCCTGTTTGTATTTCAAATCATTGTCCAAGTAAAAATGTGCAACTTTGATTTGATCAGAAGATTGAATTTTGATTTCAAGATTATCGTCTCTGATTAAATCATTATTATCCGGAGTGGTGATGTTTACGTTTGGTGCAGAAGAAGTTTCAGTACATTGAATAGTTGAGCTGCCTGTTGTTAAGCCTTCGGAATTTTCCTGAAGCCAGCTTTGAGCGGCGTTTTCCCAAACTTCACGAGTTGGGTCGATGTCATGCATGACAACCTGATAGCGATTTTGTTGTTGTCCTTCTTTACAGTAGGCTGTGGATAATCTTTCGCTGGCGGTGAAATCAGCGGTTTCCTGGTATGAGTCGTCGACTTCGGTTGGGACTGCGAAGCTGGCGAAGAAGTCGGTGATACGTTGATCGAGAGGAGTCATGTCGCTGACTAATTTGCCATTATATTTGGAAACTGTTTCCTGACGGATTCCGTCTGGAATTGGGAAATCTTCTTTTGGATTTTCAGCTAAAGCCTTGGCCATGAATTCTTTGAAAATTGGAGCGGCGACATTATAACCGTCGGCGGAGGTTGCGAGTAAGCCGTCTTTTTTACTGTCATTATTACCAGCCCAAACAGCTGTTACCAATTGAGTAGAATAACCGATAGTTAATAAATCATTAGGCAAATAAGCTGATCCCTGGCGACGATTACTAGTACCAGTTTTTGCTGCAACCACTTGTCCTGGAATATTTAGATTTGGACCTACATTAACAGATGGATCGGATAAAATGCTGGTAACCAAATAGGCGATTTGTGGATCCAAAACATCTTCACCCATTGATTCTTCCCATTCTTCCAGAATTTCACCTTGAGCATTTTCTACACGTAAAATGGAAACCGGATCATGCTCTAAGCCGGCGTTGGCGATGGTGGCATAGGCGCTAGCCATACTTAAAAGCGTGGTTTCAGCTGAACCGATAGCTAGTGGATAACCGTGATCGGCTTCGGTGTCTTGGAAATCAACACCTAATTTTTCGGCAAAAGGAATTACGTCTTTTTGTTCACCGGCTAAATAATAGGCTTTGATAGCGGGAATGTTGCGGGATTGGCCAAGAGCTTTTCTTAAACTGATTGGACCCTGGAATTTTCCGTCGAAATTTTTTGGATAGGCGGAACCGAAAGGAGTTGAGACATCAAAGACAATTGAGGCAGGGGAGTAACGGTTGACGAAAGCTGCGGCGTAGACGATTGGTTTGAAGGTGGAACCCGGCTGGCGATAGCTGGTTACCAAATTGGTTTGTCCGTCTATTTCTTCGTCGAAATAATTACGAGAACCAACCATAGCCAGGATTTGGCCGGTTTGTGGATTCAAAGAAACGAGGGCGGCGTTTTTAACATTGTACTTAGTTTCGTAACTTTCAGAACGATCGCTAATGGCTTTTTCAGCGTTTTCTTGAAGAGTTGGATCGATGGTTGTGTAAACTTTCAAACCACCTTGTTCAACAATTTCTTTACCATATTTTTCTTCCAATTCTTCAATTACATGGAAGACGAAATGAGGTGCTTTGATGGCGATTGCTTTAGCTTTGAATTCAAGTTTTTGAACTTCTTCTAAAGCTGTTCTTCTTTCTTCATCAGTAATAAAGCCAGAATCCTGCATACGACGTAAAACTATGTCGGTACGTCCGGCTAAATAAACTTCTTTTCCTTCGCCGATGCTTACCGATTTACCAATTAAACCGCGATTGGTTTCATTTTCTTTAAGATCAACTTCGCTGCGAATGTCGCGGTTTTTTAATTTATCCAAATCAATTTCAGAAGCCAGTGAGGAATAACGATGAAGGCCGTGTGGATTGTAATAAGACGGGGATTGAGGAATGGCGGCTAGAACGGCACTTTCAGCTAGTGTTAGATCTTTGGCGGATTTGTCGAAATAGGTTTGAGCGGCTTTTTCTACACCGAAAGCATTGTTGCTGTAAGGAATTTTGTTTAAATATTTTTCTAAAATAGTGTCTTTGTCGAAAGCTTCTTCTAAACGCACTGCTAAAATCAATTCCTTCAATTTTCTAACATAGGATTTTTCGGAAGTCAGGAAAGTAAGTTTGATGTATTGCTGAGTGATAGTGGATCCACCCTGAACTGAGCCGCTAACTAAATTGCTGACTGCGGCACGGGCAAAACCAACCATGTCAAAGCCGGGATGAGTGTAAAAATGCTCATCTTCAATAGCCAAAGTAGCATCAATAATATTATCGGACATTTGACTGAGCTTCACATATTGACGATTTTCATCACCGAATTTTACGTAAAGGACATTTCCTTCGCGATCGTAAATGGTGGTGGATTGAGCAACGGCTAAATTATCGAGATCTTTGACATCAGGCAGGCCGATGGAGAGAATAGCGATGGCTGTGGCGAAGAATAAGGCGCATAAGAGGAAAAGACCGGTGAGTCCCGCTAAAACAGCGATACTGATGGTTTTCCAATTCCAATTGCGGCGATTGCCGTCCTTGTCATAATGGAGGCGATGTTTGAGTCTGGCTAATTTTTGTCTGATTTTGCGATTGTTTAGCATTTTTTGGTTCAAAATAAGCCCGGATAAATTAACATAAAAGCTTGAAAATAGCAATTGACGGAAAGGTGCGTTTGATAACAAAAAAAGCCCCATCTAGATGAGGCTTTTTGAGCTTTTGTTGATTATAACCCGCGTATCTCGGCGCCCTGGGCTTGCAAGGATTGGAATATTTTTTGTTGTGTGTCCTTCATTTCTTGATCGGTGAGAGTGCGGTCGGCAGCTTGCAGTGTGATTTTGAAGGCCAGGGATTTGCGGCCGGCTGGGATGTTTGGGCCTTGGTATAAATCGAATAATTTAACGCTTTGCACCAATTGTTGATTGGATTTTTTGATTAATTGTTCCAGTTGAGCGATTTCCTGGTCGGCTGGGAAGAGGGCGGAGATGTCGAATTCGATGCCGGGAAATTTGCGGATGGCTTTGAATTTGGTTTCGAAGCGTTTTAGCTGATGGAAAAGCGTGTAGTTAATTGTGAAACAGGCGATACGGTGTTTGTCCAATTCGAAATTGCGGGCGATTTGGGGGTGTAATTCGAAAATTTGGATGATTTCCTGATTGGATTTGAAGTCGAACCAGGCGGCGAATTTGTTGGGATGAGCGAAGCTGCTGGATTTTTCGGCGCGGCGGTATTTGAGGCTGTTTACGCCACTACGTTCGAGCAATCTATCGATGGCTGATTTGATTTGATAGAAAGGTTCAACCGACTTGGCGGATTTTTTATCTAAAATAATAATTCCGGCAATTTGTTTTTCTTCTAATGGGAAAAATTCATTAACGAATTTGTAAGTGCGTCCCAATTCATAAAGTTTGAAGCCGTCTTGATTTTTGAGATTTTCAGCGGCGCAGCTTAATAAATTTGGGAGTAGGGAAGTGCGTAAATGAGTTTGAGTTTCGGAAAGATAATTTTTAATTTTTAAATGTTCCGCAGGATTTTGCTTAGCTTTTTGAAGAGTTTTTTCGGAGTAGAAAGAGTAATTAACTGTTTCATGGAAGCCAAGTTCTAGGCTTAGAATATTTCGTAGAGAATATTTTTCCTGGCGTTCGGTGTTGGGAGCGGCTGGTTTCAAATGAAGGGTTGGAAGAGTGGAAGGGATTTTTTCGTAACCGTAAAGACGGGCGATTTCTTCAACTAAATCATCTTGATGATTTACATCTTTGGTGGCGCGGAAAGAAGGAATTTCTACTTCCAAAACTTTTTTAGAAGTTTTAAGAATTTTGAATTCTAGTTTTTTTAATAGAGCAGCCATATCTTCTGCAGAAATTTCCACGCCGATTTTTGAGCAAGTTTTTGCAATATCCAATTTAACTTTGCGTGGCTTGTATTTGAAATAATTTACATCCAGTTTTGGACTGGCGATTTTGGCTTGAGGGCAGATTTCTAAAAGTAATTTAACGAAACGATCCAAGGCTTGTTCAGCTAAAAGGGGATCGAGATCTTTTTCGAATCTTTGGACGGCTTCAGTACGAATCCCGATTTCGGTAGAGGTTTTGCGAACACTGACTGGATTAAAATTCGCAGCTTCCAAAGTGATGGAAGTGGTTTGTTCTGTGATTCCAGAATTCATCCCACCTTTTACTCCGGCAATTGCTAAAGGTTTTTCAACATCTGCCACAATCAACATATGAGTTTTTAACTCTTTAGTTTCTCCATCTAAAGTTTCGATTTTCTCGCCTTTTTTAGCGGTGCGGATAATTAATTTTTCTTTGATTTGAGCGGTGTCAAAAGCATGAAGTGGATTGCCGAGTTCGAGCATGACGAAGTTGGTCAGGTCGACGATGTTGTTGATGGAGCGATTGCCGGTGCTTTCCAAAGCGTTGCGCAGCCATTCGGGAGATAGTTCTACTTTAATGTTTTCAATAGTTGTAGAAAGATAGCGTGGGCAAAGTTGCTTCGATTTAATTTCTACAGGAATGATAGGATTGCCTGTTGGATATTCTTGATGAACTTCCAAAGGTTTTAATTGCAGATCATAAATAGCGGCGATTTCGCGGGCGATGCCACGATGACCCCATAAATCGGGGCGATGAGTGAGGGCTTTGTTATCAATATCGATGATGTAACCGTCTTTGTGCAGGGCTTGAGCCAGTGGAGTTCCTGGTTTGGCTAATTCTGGATATTGTTTAGTTAAATAAGATAAATCTAAAATCCCATCCACTTTATCTTTCAAACCAATTTCTTCAGCAGCACAGATCATGCCGGCACTGTCTTCGCCGCGAATTTGAGTTGGTTTTAATTCAACCAAGTCTCCTTCACCATGCCAACGGACTTTGGATCCGATCATGGCAACTGGAACAATTTGACCGACGAAAATATTGGAGGCGCCACAAACAATTTGTAGAGGTTCGCCATTTGGGCTGGCGGAGCCAACGTCGGTTTTGGTGATTTGTAATTTATCGGCATTAGGGTGGGGGAGGATTTCCAGAATTTTCCCGATGACGATTTTGTCGAAGGTTTGAGCTAAATTATAAACTTCTTCCACTTCGGCGGTGCGAGTTGTGAATAATTCGCCAAGTTGATGAAAGTCAGTGCTGTCAGGAATATTTACGTATTGTTTCAGCCAATTAGTTGAAATTTTCATATTAGAATTGATTTAAAAAGCGCAGGTCATTGGTGTGGAAATGGCGAATGTCGTCGATGCCATATTTGAGCATAGCCATACGGGTTAAACCCATTCCAAAAGCCCAACCTTGATGTTTGTCCGAATCGATTCCTCCGGCTTTAAGTACATTAGGGTGAATCATGCCGGCGCCAATACATTCCAACCATTTGTCAGGTTGACCGTTTTGGCCTTTTTTCCAGAGAATATCCAATTCAATTCCCGGTTCCACGAAAGGGAAATAGCCAGGGCGGAAGCGGACAGTCATTTCTTTTTGGAAAAAGCGGCTCAAGAATTCCTGCATAATTCCTTTCAAACTGGCCAAGCTGATATTTTTATCAATCAATAGGCCTTCAATTTGATTAAAGGTGCTGTCATGCGTTGCGTCGGTGGCTTCGTAACGAAATACTCGGCCGGGAACGATTAAACGCAAAGGAGCCCCGAATTTTTCCATTGTGCGGATTTGTACGGGGGAGGTGTGAGTTCTTAAAAGTAAATGACCATGTTTCGGGTCATGTTGATTGTCGATGAAAAAAGTATCCTGCATGTCGCGCGCGGGGTGATGTGCAGGGATGTTTAGTGCTTCAAAATTATAATATTCGCTTTCCACTTCTGGTCCGTCGGCGATCATGAAGCCCATTTCAGAGAAAATTTGCTCAACTTCGCGTTGAATTAAAGTGAGTGGGTGAACAGTTCCGGCATCTTGATTTGGCTGAGGATTGAGCTCCGGCTGAGTAATGTCGAAAAATTCAGCAGTTAATTTGGCATTAATTTCGGCTTCTTCCAATTCGGCGAATTTTTGATCGTAAGCTTCTTGGAAAGAGTTTTTAAGATTTTGAATGTTTTGACCAGGAGTGCGTTTTGCCTCAGGGGAAAGGTCTTTGAGAGTTTTGAGGAGATCGGTAATTTGGCCAGAGCGTCCCAAATATTTTACTTCAATTTCTTTGAGAGAATTGAGGTTTTGAGAAGATTTGATCTCTTGTAGAGCGGCGTGAAGTAATTGTTGATGTGAGTCAGACATAAAGGAAATATTAATGCCCTAAGAATGTACTTTTTTAGTGCTTAAATTGCAAATTTGGAGGGACTAAATGCAGAATGGTATAATCGCTTATATTGTAGGAGTGGCTTATGCTAAAGCTTTGGCAAATAGCTCACTACAATTGTCATTCGAAAATTGGAGGTTAGGATGAGTTTTTGGAATGTAATGGGGTTGCTCATCATCGCGGTTTTGGCTGTTGGTTTTTATAAAGTATTTAGCAGGTATTTAATGAAGAGGTTGGCTGTTCAGCGAGAGCAAGAAATCCAGAGCGATACTCGTTCACTTGCTGAACTTCGTGCGAAAAAGGCCATAATTAAAGAGGAGATGGAGATTGAACCAACGCCTGAACGAGCAGTTCTTTTGAAGGATATTGAAGAAGGGGAACGTAAATTGAGTGCGTGGATATACGATGATAAGGAGAACCTTTATGAATTAAAAAAAGAAATTAAGAATGACAGATGATTCTGTTCAAAACTCTCACCTCTAAAACAGTCGAGTGAATCGCTCAGAGGTACACATCGTGTGTGCGCTGGGCTTTTCTGTTTGTGAAAAACTGTGCTCCAAATATTTATTGTGAATTAGGGTGTCTTGACAAATTGCTAAGGTGGCGTATTATCGTGGATATTGTATTTTTAGCTGATGTCCATGGTGGGCTGAAGGCTTGATACAATTGTCACTCGAAATTAAGGGGATGAAGATATGAAACTAAGTGAGAATGAGTCTGATAAAAAAGAAGCTGAGTTGAGGGCGACTCTGGAAAAACTGGAGTATGAATTGACTGAATTGCTGTTTTTGAAGGGGGAGCCGAAACAGCAGTTGGAACAATTGCGAGATAAGGTTTCCAGTATCAGAAGTGAGTCAATGCTTCCGGAGATGGTTGAGTGTGAATGCTTGAACGTCAAACCAATGAAGCTGCAAACGTTTATTAACACAGTTCTTTCGGATAACTTTTTTGCTGCTCTTAGGAAACTTTGATGGCCGCCAAGTTGGTCTTAACGTCTTCCTCTTAAATGTCGTGGTGATCGCTCAGATGTATACAATAGTGTATGCGCTGAGCTTCTTTTTGATGGGCGTAGATTGACGAAATAGGGGAAATGGGTTACTTTAGCGTCTGTTGCATTTTTGGCCGATGCTAAATGGTTTGGCAAAAGGTCAATGTGACTGTCACTCGAAAAATAGGAGTTGCTGTATGGATAATTGGATTTTGTTGATTGCGATTGTGGTGATTGTGGCAATTTTGGTGATTTGTCAGAGGCAAATCTTCACTGCGAAAGAATCAGATACTCCTCCAGCTGGTTTTTTGATTTTGATGAGGATTTGGATAAGAGTGTGTTCAGTGCTAAGCGTAATTTTATTCAGTGTTGGTGCTTTTCTGGCCGATGTTGAAGTGCCGCCCCTAGTACTATTCACTGCTGCTTTGGCGGTTGGTGGTGGCCTTTTGATAGCAGAATATCGTGATAGGAAATTTCTTTATCCCCATTGGAGGAAAATTCGCAGGGCTAGGAAAGAAAAAATTCGCTATGAGAAGTTGATGCCAGTATTACGGAAACAAGAATTGCGAGTAAGCCAACTTTTGACAGAAAAGACAGAAGTGTATCGTGAGCAGGATGAACTTGCTCATCTACATGGAGAGATTCTCAGATTTCAACAAAAAGATAGTTTTGAAGAGAAAGTGGGTAGTAAATATTTTGGTGTTGAGGAGGTGAGAATGGAGGAATTTGTTGATTTGGCTGAGCGTGAATTGAAAACTCTTGGTCGTGGCGGCTCTTAAAATAATCGAGCGAATCGCTCAGATGTACACAATAGTGTGTGCCCCTGAGCTTCTTTTGTGTGTGGTTTTTTGGGCAAATAAAAACCGCTCCTTGTTAAAGGGAGCGGTTTTTCTAGGGCGTGTTTAGATACTATCTAACAGCATCCTTCAAAGATTTACCAGCTTTGAAAGCAGGAAGCTTCATTGCAGGGATCTTGATTTTTTCTCCTGGGTTGCGAGGATTTACACCAGTTCTAGCAGCTCTTTTAGAAACTCTAAAAGTACCGAAACCAGTGATAGTTACATTTTCTCCTTTTTTAAGGGATTTTGTAACAGAAGCAAGTACAGCATCCAAAACAGCAGCAGCGTCTTTTTTAGTAACGCCAGCAGCTGTAGCAGCTGAATTAACCAAATCTTGTTTAGTCATTTTTTTAAAAGTTAAGAAATAGACTTTTAACATGAGCGATTATAGAACTGCGGTTGCGAAATGCAAGTTTTTGTTGATAGGTAAGCTGTTTTAGGCGGGTTGGGGGTGGTAAGAACGATTAGACAAAGAAAAAATTTCGTGAGAGGGCAGCGGAAAACTGGATTATTGATTTTTTTGATAATTATGCCATTTTTCAAGTTTTCTAGGTGCTGGAAAGTGTTGTTGTAGGACTGTTTTTCGTGCTTGTCAAATAGAATTTGGGGTGTTTTTGGAAATAAAAGCGGGGGTTTTCGGTTGTTGGTGGCCAGGATTGCCCTATTGTCTTGGGCGGTTTTTTATGGTAAAATACCTAGATTAAATTCTTTTTCAAAACAAAAATGAAACAGCAGAGAATTATGATGGGCCAAAAAATAGTTTTATGGGGAGTGCTGGTTGCCGCAATGCTTTTGATCGGGCAGGTAGTGAATGCCGCCGGTTACTGGCAGTATGAAACACAGCCTTGTTATGACATAACAGGTCAGTCCACCTCAGTTTTGGTTGGTGGGGTTGATAATTCCGGTGTGATGAATTTTGATGAAACCGGTTTTCATCCACAGTATATGGCTTGTGTAAGAACAAGCAGTTTGGATCCTGCGGTTGCTCTTCCAACTCGTTTAGAAGGTTGGGTTTGGAATGATAATTTAGGCTGGATCAGTTTGTATTGTAATGGTGGAAGTAATTTGGGAGGAAGCTGTGGTGGTATTGATTATCAAGTTAATATTACCGCTACCGGTGGAACTCCTCCGGATTTCACTAATGTTACTTTAAACGGTTATGCTTGGGGAGATAATGTCGGATGGATTCAATTTAATGATACTCCGGTGAATTTTCATCAGGTTAGGCCAACAGCCAGTGGTGTGAATCGTGGTTTGATTACTACGACTAATGGAGTTTCTACGGCTTATGCCTGGGCGGACTCAGTTGGGTGGTTTAATTTAACCGGTATTACATTGTTTTGGATGAATACTACTACACCTCCGGATATTGAAGTTTGTAGTTCACCGGACTTGGATGCTGATGCGGATTGTGATTGTAATTTAGTAAATTGTGGATTAAGTGCTGATATTCCTTATGCTGATGATGATCAGTCTTGGGATATTACGGTGAATTTTGAAGATGCTGGTGTACCAGTGGCAGTGGGAAGCATTAATCAAAATTGTTCTGACTTGGATGAATTGACTCAATCTCCGAATGGCAGACCTTATGCTGCTTGTTTGCAAGTGGCTTGGAATGATTCGGTGGATGTGAATCAAATTAATTCAAACAGTCAAACTAATGCGGCCAGCAATCCTTATGGACTCACTTCTCGTCATACTGCAGGTTCTGGTGCGGTGACTAAGGCTTTGAGTTTTAATGATTTAGCGAATACTACATTTAGTGTTAGATCAGTTGCTCCAACTTCAGATCAAAATATTACTGATGGATTTGCTAATGAAAGATTTATTTTCCCAGAGAGTGGAACAATTGGCGGATATAATGTTGCTGCGGCAACCAATGGCGCTAATAATAATTTGAGATTGGATTATTTGAGAGTTTATTTATTCAGATATAGCCCAGATGGTGTGACTCCGGGTGAATGTTTGTATGGAACTTTCAATAGTACAACTCGTGATTGTTCAGCTAGAGATTATGTTTCTAATGCTTCACTTGGATTCAAGCCGGTAGTTGATGTAGCTACTTTGAATCAAGAAAATGGGGCGCAGGATTTGGCCTTTATGCAGCTTTCTCAGGATGAAGAAAAGACTTTGAATTATAGTGTGAGAAATTATACAGCTCAAGTTTCTGCATTTAATATTGTGGCTAACTTAGGTTTGGCCGATGCGGTGACTGCGGCTTTGTATAGTTTGAATTTCGTTGATACGTCGACTAGTTCAAATACTTTTGCCACTCCAACTATGGGAGCGATTACTAAAGTATTGTTAACTTTGATTGATCCGGAAAATCCACCAGATAGTGCTCCACAAAATTCTCAACCGTATTTATCTTCAGTGGTGAATTATACTTTATCAACTAAGGCAGTGTCTTATTGGTCTAGTAAATTGCCAAGAATTAAAGCTGGTTTGATTAAGAATCCAGTAGCCTTTGTGAAAGGTAATGTTTATGGAACTGGTATCAATCAAAAAGCTGCGGATGTTACTATTAAGAGTTTGGGTAATATTTCTTCTAATTTGAAGAGAGAAGCTGTACTTAGAAATGTTGCTAAATACACATTTGGTAAAAATGTGACTGAAGATACAGGTTCAGTGACAATCAATTTAAATAATGCTGCTACTTTCTCAGATTTGGATGAATTGGTGGCGGGGAAAGTTTATTATGCTGGACAAGGACCACTGACAATTAACTGTGGAGGTGATTGTACTCCGGCGGCGAATTATACATTTATCGTTAATGATGGTTCGATTATCGTTCAATCAAATATTAAGCCAACTGGTAATAATCAAATTGGTTTGATTGCTTTGAAGGATCTTAGTTCAACTTCTACTGCTCAAGGTAATATGTATGTTCAAGCAAATGTGACTGATATCTGGTCTACACATGCTTACTTGGATAGATTATTGCTTTCTTGTGATGCAACTTGTTCTATGACTGGTGCTGGGTGGCCAGTGTTTGCGGATGATTTTGACAGACAAGAAAAATTAAAGAATCAATTGAGATATTTGGGTACAGTTTCCTCATTGAATGGTTTCGGTAATGCGGTATCAACGACTCCAAGAAATGAATTCGGACAAATTGTACAAAAAGTTACTGGTGTTTATCCGGTGACTACAGGTTCAGGTGCGCCGACTCAATTGGCTAGAGCCAGAACTGCGGATTTGAATTTCTTGAGATATTACGGTCCAGGTTTGGAACTTTGTGCATCTACTAATGTGCCGAAAGATCAACAATTAAGTGATCCAGATAATTGTGATCCAGATGCTCCAGGCTATGATATTGATGCGAATCAATTAGCTCCAGCAGGGGATTTGGTTACTGGTGCTACTGGAACAGGTGCCGTTAAATCAGCTTACTATTCAAGTCAATCAGCTTTGAATACTGAGTATCCGGTTTACTTTGAATATCAACCGATTGGGGCGGGGTTGGCGGGGTTTGAGGTTGAGCAAAGTTTTAATCCGTTGAGTCAGTAAAAATAGAAATACTTAAAACTAATGCACCCAGGGGTTAAATTTAAATTTTAAAACCATGGGTGCATTTTTTTGTTTAATGGTTTTAAAATTTAAATTTAACCCCTGGGTGCTCTCAGTTACTTTTGATTTATTTTTTACTGGCTAAGCGGATTTAGGGGTGTTTTGGGAATTCGACTTGAGGATATTTTTTAATTTCGGTGAAGAGGATTGTTTTGATTTCTTCTAGGCGTTCAGTTGTTGGGGCTTCGGCGAATACTGTTAGGTATGGGGAGGTGTTGGAGCAGCGGATGACGGCCCAGCTGTCTTGGTCGAAGTTGATGCGTACGCCGTCGATGGTTAGGCAGTCGTGGAGTTTTTGGAAATGTTCGCAGATTTCTTTAACTACTTGGAATTTTTGATTGTCGGGGCAGTAGAGTTTGTATTCCGGGAGATTTGGAAGTTCAGGTGTGTCGGCGAAAGTTTGGGAGAAGGTTTGAGATAATTTGCTAAGTGCTTCTGCTACTTTGCAGGCGGCGAACATGCCGTCGTCGAAACCGTAGTAGTTGAAATGTTTGGCGCCAAGGAAAAGATGGCCGCTTTTTTCTCCGGCTAAAGTACCTTTTTCTTCGCGAATTCTTGCTTCAATGAAAGAGTGTCCGGTGCGGGACATGATTGGTT
>JBOFLO010000025.1:0-6273 GCA_051657905.1 Candidatus Altimarinota bacterium
GTTTTGCCTTGGTGAATTTGAATTTGCCTTATGATTTGGCGCAACTTGCTCAAGTTGTGCTTTCCACCAGCGAGGTTGTGCCGCATATAGGGACATATTTGATTGGGGAAACGCTGGATTTTATACAGCCTAAAGTGAAAAATAAGATTATGTCCTGGAATATTCGGGAGGAGTTAATAAAATGGCTGCCGCGTAAAAAAACTTCTTTATTGGAATTGAAAAATGAGGGATTTAGGCTGATTGGGACTTCTCCGAATGAAGGGGAGAATGCTTTGGATTTTCAGTGGGGGCCGCGCGATGTTTGTGTGATTGGTGGAGCCAAAGGGCTTTCGCGGGCTAATATTGAATTGTTGGATGGGATGGTGAAAATACCCTGTTCTTCCGAGGTGCCTTTTTTAACCACCCCGACGGTAATTCCAATTTTAACTTATTCAACTTTAAAGGCACGGGGATTGTGGAAAGATAAACAATAAATGGCTATATTGTTGACAAATTTAGTTTATGAGGTAAAATAGACCTCTTATCAAACTTTATGTCTACTAAAGATCCCAACAATTTGGTTGATTTGGGCGAAGAACAAGGCTTTTCTGCGCTGGGAGATAGATTAACTTTCAATCCCGCAGCTGAGGAAAGTACTGGTGATTCTGCGTCAAAAAAGATCAGCAAAGCTGTTGAATTAAAGGTGGCTGCGGTTCTTGATGAAGCAACTAAAAGTTTTGAGGATGAGGAGGAGGAAGATGATGAAAATGTTACTACTGGTGTTTTGGAATGGCCAGGTGCTGGGGTGGAAATGCCAACTATTCCTGTGACAGCAGCAAAACCCGCAGAAAAAGATGAATATGAAATAGTCAATGATGGGGAATTTGATATTGATGACTTACCTTCGGCAGAAAGACATGAAGTTGAACTTGATGAACAATTTCATCAATTGGAAAACAGCAATATAGCCCAAAAGGAGGTTGGCGGGGAACAGTTTCCAGTGATGTATGAAGAAGATGATTTTGGCCCATCTGCTAAAATTTATAATGTGTTAGAAGGAAAATTTTTAAGTGATATACCATCAGCTCCATCTGCTAGTTTAACGATTGCGCCGGCTGCTCCTAATTTAACAGTAGTGCCACTAGCATATACTGAAGATAAATCTTTCAAATTTTATGATGAAGATATAACTATTAATTTGGAAGGTTATCAGGAAATGTTGTGCGATTTTGCAGAGTCGAAACATGCAAAGAATTATATAAAAGCTCAGAAATATTATGAATCAAATAAAGGTTCAAAAATTATTAAAGAGCCTTTGCGACCTCCTATGATTGAAGAATATTTAGTTAAATTCGCAGAAGAAAAAGCCAAAAAAGCTGAGATTGCAAAAAAAGCTGACGAGATAGCTGAGCAAATAAGTAAAAAACAGGCCAAAGCTCTTAAAAAAACGGGTTTTAAATTATAAATTTAAAAGCTCTATAAATATGTATGGAGCTAACATTAACAGTCCTGTCAGAATAAATATTCCTGACACTTCCCATAACCCTCGATTTGCTAATTGAAATTTCTGAGGGTTATTAATTTTGTAATAAATAGTAACTGTGGAATTAACCGGTGGGAGATAGCGGATTCCGTAGCCTATTCCATATTCCAGCAAATATCTTTCACCCAGATAAGTGTAGATTTCTATGGTGGTGATAAGATTATAACTTTCTGTTTCTGGATCGTATTTTTTCTCTCTACTTAGAACTTTCCCCAGAGTTTTTTTGCAATTTAAACGGAAAAGTAATTTATAAAAAATAATTAATAAAGGGGGAAGTGTGAATAAAATCCCCATGATACCAAGGAAAATAATTAGACTTGAATCGTAATTCATAATTATTAGGTTAGTCGCAAATAGCTGGAGGGTTTGAAGTTATTGCTGTGCCGTAATGGACAGTTAAGTAATATTTTTTGCGCACGGGATCAACGGAAATTCCAAGGCCGATGATTTTAAAATTGCGATGCATGATGCTGTCGTAATGGGCGGTGTAGGCTTTGCCTTTTTCACTCATAAAGAAATCGAAAGTGGAGCGAATGGAGGAAATTAATTGATCGGTGCAATCGGCGTTGGAGGCGGGGCAATTGTAATAATTCCAACCGATGTTTTCTGTGTAAGTGGAGCCATTGATACTGGCGAAGGTGACATCGAGGTTTTTGAACCATTGAAGGATTCTGTTGTAATCATAATATGCGGTTTGGCCGGGGCGAGTGTGAGTGATAGTCCCCTGTTTTTCGGAATATTCTGACCAAATAATGGCGGTTCTGTCCAATTGAGAATTATAAGTATAGGCTGGTAGGTTTTCTGCAGCGCGAGCGTCGTTGTACCATTTTAGCCAAGTGCTGCGGACTTTTTGCATATCAATATTGTCGGGCAAATCTTCTGGGGATTTTTGGCAAAAGTTGGTTTCTAGAGCGGCAGTGGTGGTGGATGGTTGATCATGAATTTCCGCCATCATTCGATAAATAATTTCGGCCACTTCACTACGATTTAATTCTTCATTTAAATATTTAATAGAAGTGGGAAGATACTTTTGACGGCTTAGTTCATTTAAAAAAGGTGTGTACCATTCTTTGCCTTCAGAAAGGTTTTGATTGTCGCCTAAAACATTTACTAAAATTTTAGAGGCTTCAGCAATGTTGATAATATTTTGCGGTTTGAAAGTTTCATCTTCGTAGCCGGTGGAAATTTTTTGCTGTTTGGCATAGCAAATGTAGGGAGAAAACCAGTCAGTGGCTTTGACATCAGTGAAACAATTGTCGGCGAAAGAAGTTGGTTTGGGAGTTTCTGGCAGTGGCTCGTTTTGGCTGGAGACTGGGCGTTCTGGAGCGACGGCGGAAGTGTCTTCTGTGGGGAGTTGGAAATTTAAATTGGGGAATTTAGCTTCGAGAACAATTTTTATAAATTCGGCGCGGTTGATGGGATAGTCGGGACGGAATGTTCCATCAGCGTAACCTTTGGTTAAACCTTTTTCGGTTAGATAATCTATGGCGGTGGAATAAGGATGGTCTGAATTTACATCGCTGTAGGCGAAAGTAATATTGGTAAAAGTTGCAGCAATTAAAATTGCATAGGAAAGTAGAAAGTGAAATTTTTTCATATAAATTTAGTTTAGAACTTGAGGCTGACGGAGTTGGAGCCGGTTTTGATAAAATGCCTGACCAATAAAATTACGGCTATTAGAGTAATTAGCCCTGTGCTGAAAAATATTAAACCAATCCAAAAATCTTCGGCGGGAAATTCGGTTAAATCGGCGGTGTAGAAGAAGTTGGGGCGGGTTAGGAAAGAAATATATAGAACTATTGGCATGACTAGTGCACCTAAAGCATAAGTTAAGGCAGCGATGGCGCCGATTACTACTTCGGTGTTGAGGTTGGGGGTGTTGCGGATTTTGAGGAAAATGGTTAGAGCGCCAAGCAGGGCGAAATAGGCGCCTAGGCAGTAAAGTAGGAAGCTGGCGTTGGCGAATTCAATGGCTTCAGGAGAATTTGGCGGTAGGAAAAAAGTAGTGAGCAGAGGTATGAGAAGAATAATTAATCCTGCTAAAGAAAAAATACCGCCGACAAACCAGATTTTTTTGTCACCGTGAATATTTCCGGAAAGAAGTGGATTGGATGTTCTATACATATAAATTTAAATTCAGGGCAAATAAGATCGCGTTTCGTATTACCAATCTATAATAAAACCCCCTGATGATCAAACAGCGAAGAAAGAGCTGATAAATTTTATTAATAAAAAAAATCCCCAAGCTGTATCAGTTTGGGGATTTTGAATTGAAAAATTATTATCTACGTTTGGAGGAAGTTTTTTTAGCTGCTTTTTTAGTTACCTTTTTCACTGCTTTTTTGGCAACTTTCTTAATTGCTTTTTTAAGAGGCTTTTTAGCGGCTTTTTTAATAGCTTTCTTAACAGATTTAGCCTTGGAAACTACTTTTTTCTTGGCTGCAGAAGCTTTTTTAGCAACTTTTTTTACTGCTTTCTTAGCTGACTTCTTGGCGTTTTTTTTAACGGCCTTTTTAGGAGCAATATTTTCAGCAAGTGCGGCAAATTGTTTTGGCCAATCTTGTTTTAAATTATTGCTGAATTTTTCAGCAGATTCTTTAGTCCATTTATAGGCTTTAGCTGAATTTTTAACAGCAGCATCAACGGTTTCGTGATACTTCTTTTGTGTGAATTTAGCCTGACCTTTCAAACCATCAACAGATGCTAAAATATTACTTTGCACTTCCAAATATTTTTTTTCTAAATCCTCACTTACTTCGCCAAAAATATCCTGAACATTTTTTTGAACATCTTTACGAGTTTTTTTGAAAGTTTTAGCAACTTGCTTGGCTCTAGCCAAAACTTCTTTCTGGATTTCTTCTGATTTATAAGCCATAACTACGCCCACCGCAGTTCCAATAACAGTTAGGATTGCTCCAGCCAAACCGATATTATTATTTTGTTTTTTGTTTTGCATATTAATAAATATGTTAAATATTTTCTGCTTATATGATAGCTTATTATACACTTTAAAGAAAGCATTAAAGTAAAATGCCAAGCATAAAAAAAATCGGGAGAGAGTTTTTTGAGCGACCTACTTTGGAGGTTGCTGAAAATTTATTGGGGAAATATTTAGTTGTAGAAAATGAATTGGGGAAAATGGTTGGTGAAATCAATGAAGTAGAAAGTTATATTGGCCAAGATGATTTGGCCAGTCATGCGGCGGTAGGTAGGACCAAGCGCAATGATGTGATGTTTTGGCGAGGTGGACATGCTTATGTTTATTTTACATATGGGATGTACCATTGTTTAAATTTTGTGACGGAGAAGGAAAATTTTCCGGCGGCAGTTTTGATTCGTTCGATTTTACCAATAGAGGGCATAACAATTATGAGAAAATTACGAGAAGAAAAATCTACAGCTAAGAAGATCCCGGATGGGAATTTGTCGAATGGACCAGGGAAAGTTTGTCAGGCTTTGGGATTGAATCTGAATGATAATGGTGTAGATATAATTAATTCTGAGAAAATTTACTTGTTGGAAGGTAAAAAGATATCAGATTTTGTGCGCACTGAAAGAATTGGTATTAGTAAGGGGAAAGACAAATTATGGAGGTTTTACTATTGAATAATTTGAAGGTGAAGGTTTGACCAAAAAAAATTGGGGAGTATGATGTATTTATATAAATAAATTCATATGGCTGAAAATCAAATACCACCAGAGGATGAGCAAACCAGGTTGATTAGAGAAAACAAATGGAGTTATGAATTGGTGACTTTGGTTTTAGTTGTTTTAGCTGTGGCAGTGTATTTTATTTTGACTGGCGGAATTGGTGAAGGGGGAAATACCGACTTGGAAAATAGTAACTCAAATAATACCGAGACAACCCAGCAAATTATTCCACCGAATAACGGTGGAGTCAGTTCAGGAAATTTAGATTAAGAATGTTGGAATTCGAATTGTTTGGTTTTGAGGAATTTTTGTTGTGTGCGATCGAGGAAATAATTGTTTACGAGGCCGGTTTGATTGGCTGACAGTTCATAAAAATTGAAACTGTTTTCTTCGTGGCGAAGGCGATTGGAAATGAAAGTGCCGCTGATGGATTGATGGCCATGAAAATCGATGCCTTGAAACTGCAATTGTTCGAATTTGAAACGATGATTATGACCGGACATCCAAAGATCAACATGCTGAAGTAGTTCTGCTAATAATTGCTTATCCCCTATTTTGCGGATGGAGGATAAAGGATGATGGCTGACCAGAATATTCCAAGGTTTGCGAGGTTGGCTTTTGAAAACTTCTAGGGCGGATTGCAGGTCGGGGGTGCGAAGTTTGCCGTCTTTTTGTTGAAATTTATCAATGGTGTTCAGGCCGACCATGGTAGTGAAATCATTTTCGAATTTTGCGATTCCCTGGAGTTCGAAATGTTTAAGGTAATGACGGAGGGGGCTGCGAAAGCGTGTGAATAAATTGAAAAGGGGCATATCGTGATTGCCGGGGACGATTAGGTAAGGGACTTTGAATTGTTGAATAAAGGCTTGGGCGTTTTTAAATTGCCAGGACCAGTTGCGCTGCGTGAGGTCGCCGGCTATGACGATGAAATCCGGCTGAAGTTCGCGAATAATCATTTCTCCAGCGCTGACGGCAAATTTATCTTCGCGACCGAAGTGTAAATCGGAGATATGGAGGATTTTGAAAACCTGATTATTCATTCTTTGTAGATGAAAAAACTTTTACTTTTAATCCGTCGGGAATAATTTGATATTTTAATG
>JBOFLO010000026.1:0-4930 GCA_051657905.1 Candidatus Altimarinota bacterium
AGCTTATATCAAGCTCAATATCAACAACACTACATCCCGCCCTTTCTCTTTAGAAACCATTTACGATCAAACCGGCTCCAGCAAAAAAATCGGTGAAATAGTTAGTGAATATTCT
Organism: Candidatus Altimarinota bacterium; assembly: GCA_051657905.1. Classification (GTDB taxonomy): domain Bacteria; phylum Patescibacteriota; class Gracilibacteria; order UBA1369; family UBA1369; genus JBOFLO01. Next base: position 116 of record JBOFLO010000026.1, read on the forward strand.
CGTATCAAATACGGTCGTAAAAAAGAATTTGTTGATCAAGAAATCCGTACACGTATTGGCATAGACACCTAATTCCTCTCAAAAAAGCTGCCAAAATTAGCAGCCAAAAAACAAAAAAATGGAAAAAAACATACTCTCAAAATTAAATTTTAAAGTTTTCTTAATCGGCTTCCTGGTACTAGTTCAGGCAGTCGGTTTAGTTTTCTTTTTCCGACATTATTTTGAAAGCCAATCAAAAAATCAAAAACAGATCAATGCTTTAATTAATGAGATCGGAGAGTTGAAAGAAGAAAATCAATATCTATATCAATTAAACGAACAAAAAGATCAATTTCTTACAAACCTAAATGCACACTTCCAATCTTTTCAATTAAAATATTCTGCTCTAGACCAAGAAAAACAAACACTTCAAACTGAACAAACCAAAACTCAGCAGGAATTGGAACAAGCTAAACAACAAGCCCAAACAGTCTCTTCACAATTAACCAATCAATTAAATCAAAAACAATCTGAAGTAGAAAATTTAAAAACAGCCCAACAACTTCAAGATGAAATCAAAAGCATCAGCGAGAATTTATATTCACTTTTAATACTCGGTGAAAATTCCAAACTTACTGACACAATTATTTTATTGGTGATAAATAAGGAAAGTAAAAAAATAACCATGGTCAGCATCCCTCGTGACCTTTCTTATCAAGGCCGCAAAGTAAATGAATATTTTGCCAGCTACGGAGCAGAAAAAACTAAGGATATCATTAAAGAAATTACCGGCGTTCGCCCGCAAAACTATATTAAAGTAGATTTTGACGCAGTAATTAAATCCATCGATTTTCTAGGTGGCGTAGATATTCAAGTTGATAAACAATTAATTGACCCATACTACCCAACCAGCAATTTCGGATACAAAAAAGTGGTCTTCGAAGAAGGCCTGGAACATATGGATGGAACTCGCGCCCTCGAATACGCCCGCAGCCGCAAAACCACCAGCGATTTTGATCGCAGCTTAAGACAACAAAAAGTTTTAATCGCCATCAAAGAAAAAATCAAATCCATGGGCTTAATGAAAAACCTCCAATACTTCATGACCGCCTACGACGATCTAAGTAAAAACCTTCAAACAGATTTAAATATCCTTGAAGCCTTCAATTTATTTGAAACCAGCAAAGGTTACAACCTCTCCGCCGGCAACCTGCTCAGCAATCAAAATCACCTCTATTCCACCAAAAACTACAAAGGCCAATACATCTTATTACCAAACGACAAAGACTTCCTAACGATCAAAAAGGCCATTCTAGAAATCATCTAGTCCTACCACCAAACTTTTTTCAACCCAAGTTTATACGCAACAATATTACTCAGCAAATGAAGAAGGGGAGTAATTATTAAGGCTGTCACAAAAAATATCCAAGTTCCAAACTCAAAGGCAAAAGCTTTATCAAAACCAGTAATAAACCAACTTGCCACCCAAGCGCCAATCACAAAATCCACTTGATCAAAAAACGGCCAGGATTTTCCTGAAGCAATCGCCATCCTTCTTTTAAAAAAACTTTTCAAAACATCGCCCATTATCGCTCCAAATCCCAGCACACCCCCAACCCATAAACTCCACCCTAAACTTTCCAAAAAAAAGTTTCCAATCAATGCAGGTAAAAAGATCATCACTCCACCAATCATTCCGCCAATTACAGCACTAATTAATCCCCCTAAAGTTTTGTGATCCCCTAAAATTCTATTCTTACCTAATTTTTTCCCAGCGTCCAAAGGTATTACAAACAACTTTTTCACCCCCGGAACTTTTGACCACAAAACAGGAAACATATTCGCCAAATAAGCAGGCCACATAATTACAAAAGTTATTACCAGCAAGTCCCAAACTCCTTTATATTCTGGTATTTCCATAATTAAATTTGATCATAAAGTTTCTTATACAAAAACACATTCATCACCAACATATAAACAGTCATAAACACCAAAAACGGCTCAAAAATATCATAACCAAATAACAAAACTAAAAAGCATCCATAAAACCAATACTTGCTTCTAAATACCGGAATCGCCACCACATTTTTATATTGAAAAATAAATAAAGCCGTCAGCATGAATAAATAATTTACCAAATAACTCGCCCCCAAGAATCCGTCCACTACACCATGGTAAATTGAAAACAATACAACTAAAATCAGTCCTAAATTATCACAAAATAAATCCACCCAAGCCCCTTTCATATCCTTCTTACCTAAAAATCTAGCCAAGGATCCATCCAAATTATCAAAAATCACACTCAACACCAGTAAAAACAAAACCACCACCGGACTTTTATCTAACCAAAAAAAAGTCAATGCCGAGCAAAATAACCCTGCAAAACTCAACCAAATGGGCTTAATTCCCAAATTAGCCAATATAACTATTAAAAAACGCCATTTTTTATCCTTCCAATCCCGGAATTTATTAACCCCCTCCACCTCAAAATCGCTTAAATAAATGCTTTTTTTGTTTTTTGGCATAGCTGATTCTTTTAAATCCCATCCAATATAAGGCTAAATCACATTTTTTGAAACAAAATACTTGTATTTTTAGCAAAAAATTCCTAGAATAGCCGGGCAAAATTCTGCAAACCCCTGGCTGGGTAGCTCAGTTGGTTAGAGCGCGGGACTCATAAGCCCGAGGTCGAGAGTTCGACCCTCTCCCCAGCCACCAAAAATACCTTCAAATCAGAAAGGCCGATTCTAAGTGTCCGAATTTCCCAGAGATGTAACTGTTTTATAAATTACATCAATGTTAATATACACTTCGATAAACTCCATTCTTTTTGAAAATTAAAATTTTAAAAAAGCTATGTTAAAAACTCTTGCTCCTCAATCAAATTTCCAAAGTCAATTTAAAGTGTCTATAGTAGGATGTGGCAATGTTGGAGCCACAGCAGCCTACGCCATGCTCTTAGATGGAACCCCTACCGAACTTGTATTACTAGATCACAGCAAAGAAAGAGCTGAAGGTTTACTCTTAGATTTTGTGCATTCTCTTTCATTTCTTCCTTATACCAAAATAACAGCAAGCGATGACTACAATGCTTGCAGCGATTCACAACTTATATTTATTACAGCAGGTGCAAAACAACAAGAAGGAGAAACTCGTCTTCAACTAATTGAAAAAAATCGAAAAGTTTTCCAAGATATTATTCCAAAAATTGCCAAAATTGCTCCTCAAAGTATTTTAGTGATTGTTACAAATCCCGTAGATATTTTAACCTACGAGGCTATTCAACTATCAGGATTTCCTAAAAACCGCGTTTTCGGAACGGGTACAATGCTCGATACAGCTAGACTTCAATTTCACATTGGCGAAAAACTCTCTTTAAATCCACATAGCATTCAAGCATATGTTTTAGGTGAACATGGAGATACTTCATTCCCTGCTTTCAGCTCTGCTAATGTAGCAGGAAAATCTCTTTTTGAATTTGAAGGTTTTACTAAAGAAGTTGCAGCACAATGTTACGATGACACGAAAAACGCCGCCTATCGTATAATTCATGATATTGGTTACACCTGCTACTCCATAGCTACAGTTATGCGTGAAATCATGAAGCACATCTACCAAAACTCGAGAGTAGTACTCCCTTTGTCTGTTTTAGTTGAAGACTATTATGAACAGAGCAATATCGCCCTAAGTATTCCATGCGTTTTAGATAGCAAAGGCATAGCCGAAACTATAAAAATTCCACTTAATACTGCTGAACAAGAACAGTTTATAAAATCAGTAGAAACACTGAAAAAATGTTTATAGATACCATTCTTCAATTATGAAAGCCATTTTTGGTTGCGGGGGGTGGATTCGAACCACCGACCTCCGGGTTATGAGCCCGACGAGCTGCCACTGCTCTACCCCGCGATAAAGACTTTTTAAGCGCCAAGAGGTTAACCGATAGATCAAATTCTGTCAAAGAAAAATATCCACCACTTTTCTTGATTTTCCAGATCAGAAAGATCAATCCTATTAGGATCAGATGAATTTGGATCTACCGTCGCAGAGCTAGTAACTCCCGGAATAATAATCACTTCTTCCCCAGGATTTACCAATCCTAAATTCTGTTTGGCGATTTTTTCAATATAATTATCCGAAGTGTAATAATCATAATCTTCAGCTTTTTGTCTGTTTTCATCTTCAATACGCTGATTTTCATCTTCAAAATTCTGAATAACCTGATCAATTTGATAACCACGATAAACGGAGACCGTCAAAGTATTGAGCAGATAAACAACCAAAACCAGCTCAACTATGATAATCAACTTGGCAATATTAGTGGTTGGATGTAACTTTAAAGCCATGAAAAATCTAATGCAATTTGCCCTACATGTTTAACACAAAAACAGTAAATTTTGAAGAAATAAATTCCATTCACCTAATCGGCATTGGCGGAATTGGTATTAGTGGTCTGGCTAGAATCTTCAAACATCAAGGTAAAACCATTTCTGGTAGCGATCAAACAGCCAGTCCTTTAACGGATAGTTTGGAAAAAGAGGGGATTACTATTTATCCTCAGCAAGTACCTGAAAATCTAACTAACAAACCACAATTAGTAATCTATAGTGCCGCCGTCCCAGCCACCAATCCAGAATTAGCAGCAGCTTTAGAACAAAAAATCCCTGCCATAACTTATCCGGAAGCCGTTGGAATTTTGACCAAAGCCTTTAAAACCATTTCCATCGCCGGAACTCATGGCAAAACCACCACCACCGCGCTCGCTTCGCTCGCTCTCACCGCCAACCAATTCGACCCAACCGTCATTGTGGGCGCCCTACTCAAAGAATTCGAAGG
>JBOFLO010000027.1:0-9884 GCA_051657905.1 Candidatus Altimarinota bacterium
ACCAGTAACCTGGAGATTTTTTTGTGATTTGAGTCAAATGGAGGAGGGACAAAAATTTCAGGTGAATTTTAAAATCGACCCGGCTCCCCTGGTATGGGAAAGCGCGAGTCGGCAGGAATTTAATGAAGTTAAATTATTAACTGATAATCTGATTGGGCCGGAAATTCAGAAATAATTTAGAATTTCTGCATGTAATTGTAGTCGTAGATTAGTTCATTATAGTCTTCCAATAAACTTTCTGGTGTACCATCGGTCATGGTAGCAAAAGTTCCTTTTTCAATTTCTTCTTTGTCTCGCAATTTTCTGTAGAGGATTTTGGCATTTTTCAAATAAGCTTCGCTTTGGCTCAAATAGCTGCCAAAATTACTTTCTCCACTGTATCCAAATTCTTCTTCAATTTCAGCGGGGTTAGATGATGAAAAAGCTTTCAAATCATTATAATTTTTCTCAAAAATATCCAATTTTGCTTTAAAATCTTCATAATTAAGAGTTTCAACCTGTGCATCTGGAGAGCTAAATAAATGATTTTCCAAAACCAAATAAAGAGCTTCGGCAGAAGCTAAAGTGTTGGTGGATTGATAAGCTAATTCACGCCCCTCATCTTTAAATCTTTGCAAATCCAAAGTACGTTGTTCAGCAAATAGAACATCATATTCGGCACGGAAACGATCTGAAACTTCTTTAAATTTAGCGAAGCCAGCCATTAAACCAGGGTGCATTGCTTTACCTTTAGCAAAATTATCATCTTTGTAATTTTCCTGATCATAATAGATATAAGCTTCCTCGATTTTTGGAGCTAATTCATTTAGGGCGATAAGGTATTCTTTGACGATGGAGTCGATGGGAAGAAGTGGTTCAGAGTCAATCACCTCCTCTGCTGCTTCCTGATAAAAACTATAATCATTTAAAGCATAAAGCCCGTAAACAATACGTTCTTGCCCAGTTGGGCCAGCTTCATAATCGACAACCCATTGTCCATAACGATTATAGGAATCTTCGACATTACCGGAAACATAATTTAAGAAATCCACATAAGCATTCATTTTTGCTAATTTGGCTTCAAACCCGGTTTCTTGGGTCAATTTTGCCTGTTGGTCAGTGGACAGTTCGAAATCGCCAGTAGTAGAGGAAACGGAGTTAGCAGTGTCTTCAATCATGTTGGAAATACTGGAGAAATCACCGGAGAAAAGTTGTTGGGCTTGAGGTAATTGGGAAAATCCAAAATATCCCGCCACGGCAACTATAATTGCGACAATTAGAGCTATTGATCGTTTATCCATTTTGTTGAATTTAAAAATTTATTTGATTTATATTTGGTGCCCTCGACAGGAATCGAACCTGTATCTAAGCCTTAGGAGTGCCTTGTTCTATCCATTGAACTACGAGGACTCAACAGCTTAAAAGTTGAGACAAGGTTGATTCTTACTTTAGTTCAGCAAGAAAACTTCAATTTTTTCAGCGCCTAAATCCGACTTGGAATTTAGCTTAATTGATTTGGAAATTTCCGGAGTATTTAAACCTAGTTTACTGAAAAAAGCATGATGGCTAACCGGTTGAGTAGAAGAATTTAAAGGCAAAATAGCTTTAGGTTCTACTTCTTCAACCAAGTCATGAATGAATTTATCATTGTTACCCATTGGGAAAATTAATAAATCCACATCGCCAATTTTTTCCACCAAATCAGAGTGAATAGCATCTTTAATTTCACCTAAATAACAAACACGCAATTTATCGATATGAATAATAAAACAAAGAGAATTTTTCTCTGGTTGTTTGTCGGCAAATTGGAAATTAGAAGCAACGGCAATACCTTTCATTTCCATTTCTCCAGGCCAGCTGAACAAACGTGGACCTTTTTCATCCAATTCAGAGATTTCTCTTAAAGGTTGACCCGATAGGATAAAATCAGGCTTTTTACCTGCTAAATCAAATTGATCTTTTTGATCGAAAGGATTAATGGCGAAAGAACCGTCTTTTCCTTGAATGAATAATCCTTGATCTGAAAGCAAACTAATTTCCATAGCGTTTTTTTATTAGAATTTCGGAGGGATTTTAACAGACAAAGGTCCCCATCACAACCCCAGCAGAAAATCCCCGCAAAGGAAAAAGCCAAAATTACATTTAAAAAAAATAAAACTGGACCCCTTTTTTTTTAAATGTAATTTTGGCTTTTTCCTTTGCTCGACTTTTTCTGGGCTTTGAGTAGGATTCTTCCTTTGTATTTTGGTGGGGGTGATTTATGATGTGGGGGAATTAATTATAAAAATAAAATGGCTAAAATTACTGAGGTTAAAGCGAGGGAGGTGTTGGATTCTCGTGGGAATCCGACGGTGGAGGTGGAGATTTGGGCCGATAAGGCTTGGGGGCGAGCGATTGTTCCTAGTGGGGCATCCACTGGTACTCATGAGGCTTTGGAGCTGAGGGATGGGGATAAAAAGCGCTATGGAGGGAAGGGTGTTTTGCAGGCTGTGGAGAATGTGAATACGGTTTTGCGTCGTGCGGTAAAAGGAATGGATGTTTCGGCGCAGGGCGATATTGATATGAAATTATTGATGAAAGATGGAACTGAATTGAAGAGCAGGTTGGGGGCGAATGCGATTTTGGGCGTTTCAATGGCGGCGGCGCGTTGTGCTGCGGCGGCCAAGAAAGTTAGTTTGTTTAAATATTTTAATGAAGAAGCGAATTTATTGCCCGTTCCTATGATGAATATTTTGAATGGAGGAGCGCATGCGGATAGTGGGTTGGATTTTCAGGAATTAATGATTATGCCGGTGGGGGCGGAAAATTTTAGAGAGGCATTGCGGATGGGTGCAGAAGTTTTTCATACTTTAGGGGGATTATTAAAAGCGGCGGGGTATAAAACTACGGTTGGGGATGAAGGTGGATTTGCGCCGGCTTTGAAAAGTCATGAAGAAGGTTTTGATTTGATTTTGAAAGCGATTGAGAAAGCAGGTTATGTGGCGGGGGAAGATATCGTGCTGGCGATTGATGCGGCGGCCAGCGAATTTTATGATAGTGGTAAAAAAATATATAAAGTGAAAGTTAAGGGGAAAATGGAAAATTTAAAAGGCGAAGAAATGGTCGATTATTTATTGAAATTAGCGAAAAAATATCCGTTACTTTCCATAGAAGATGGTTTGGCTGAAGATGATTGGGAAAGCTGGAAATTATTGAAGAAGAAAAGCAAAGTTCAAATTGTTGGTGATGATTTATTAGTTACCAATACAGAGAGAATTGCTAAGGCAATTGAGCAGGATGCGGCAAACTCTGTGTTGATTAAGTTGAATCAGATTGGGACTGTTAGTGAAACGATGGAGGCGATTGATATGGCTGAGGAAAATGATTGGACGGCAATTATTTCTCATCGTAGTGGGGAAACTGAGGATACATTTATTGCCGATTTGGCGGTTGGGATGGGAACTGGATTGATTAAAACCGGTTCACTTTCTAGAACTGATAGAGTGGCGAAATATAATCAATTGTTAAGAATTGAGGAGGAATTAGGTAAAAAAGCCATTTACGCGGGGCATGGGGCATTTTATAATTTGGACTAAATAATTAAAACTTTATGTTTAAGTCACCAAAAAAACGTTTGCGTCGCGATCCGGAAAGTCATAAGGGACAAAATGGCAAAGTGTTAATTGTGGGTGGCAGCCTGGAATATCATGGGGCGCCGATTTTTAGTGCTTTGGGAGCGTTAAATTCGGGGGTGGACTTGGTTTATATGGCGGTACCGGAAGTGAATTTTGAGGTGACACGCAATGCAGCGCCGGACTTTATTGTGCGGAAATATGCTGGGGAATATTTAAATACTCGTGCGGTGGAATTGATTTTGGGATTGGCTCATAAAGTGAATGTTGTGGTGGTGGGGCCGGGATTAGGTGATAGGCCAGAGGTTTTGAGAGTGGTGAAGAATTTGGTGGAGAGTTTGGATATTCCGATTATTTTGGATGCGGGGGCGATTCAGGTATTGGAAATGATTGATAAATTTCCTTTAAAAAATACGGTGATTATTACGCCTCATCATTATGAATTTGAAAAATTAATTGGAAAACCATTTAAAATTAATGATCCGGCACCTCATAAAACTCGTTTGATTAGAACTTTGGCAACGGATTTGAAATTGAATATTTTGTTGAAAGGGCCGATTGATATTATTGCTTCGGAGAAAGGTGAAATTGAAGAAAATGATACTGGAAATGCCGGCATGACCGTGGGTGGAAGTGGGGATGTTTTGGCCGGAGTGGTGGCCGGATTGATTGCTCAAGGATTATCACCATTTGATGCCTGTGCGGCGGCGACTTATAGCTTAGGAAAAGCCGGCGATAAATTAATGAAAACAAAAGGTTATTGTTATACCAGTACGGATTTGGCGATGGAATTGCCGTACATAATTAGGGACTTAATAGATTAAAATAAAAATGAAGAAACACAGCATTGGAGGACTGCCATGCTACCAATTTCACTTGATTGACCGCTTTTCGGCGGATATTGAACAGGCCGTGTTTACGCGGTTGGGGGGTGTTAGCAAAGCGCCTTATAATTTTTTGAATGTGCGTTTTAAAATTGGTGATGAGGTGGAGGCGGTGATGGAAAATCGAGCCAAGATTATGAAGGCGATGAAGCTGAAACAATGTGTGTCGGGTGATCAAACTCATAGTAAAAATGTGGTGGTGGTGGATGAAAAATCTTTTGGAATTATTTTTCCGGAAGAGATTAGAACTAGGGAAATTGCTGATGTGGATGGGTTTATAACTAATTTAAAGGGTGTGGGACTGATGATACAGGTGGCGGATTGTCAGGCGATTTTATTTTTTGATCCGGTGCATCAGGTGATTGGGGTGGCGCATGCGGGATGGAGGGGTTTGAAAGCGAATATTTCTGCGGAAGTGGTGCGACTGATGGGAGAGAAATTTGGGACGGTGCCGGCGAATTTGTTAGTTGGTATATCCCCTTCTCTAGGGCCAGCGCATAGTGAATTTAGCGATCCACTGAGAGAGTTGGGCGCAGAGTTTGCACCGTTTATAAAAGAAAGAAAGGTGGATATGTGGGCGTTTTCAAAATGGCAGTTGATGCAGTTAGGAGTGATGGAGCAGAAAATAGAAATAGCTAAAATTGATACGGCGGATTTGGAGGAAGGGAAGAGATTTTTTTCTTATCGAAGAGAGGGAGAGACGGGGAGATTTGCTTTGGTGGCGGCTTTGAAATAAATTTAAAAGAAGCGTTCAGAACTCGGTTAAGAGTAAGAACGCTGGGGAAGTGGCTATAAGCTAAGCGGGGAGATTCACTTGGGGGCGACGACGGACTTGCGGATGTCTTCCTGAACCGCTTTTTGTCGTTGCTGTTTCTTGGTGATCTTCTGGACGGTCTGTTGGCCCAGAACTTCCAGAACGGGCACGATGGGGTCGACGGTGGGTGGCACGGAATCGTCGGGGGACGACTCGACGGGCGAGGCGGGAGTGTCCAGTCTCATGCGCTTGCGCAGGAGGCTGGGGTCGACCTTGGTGGTTGGAGCTAGCTCGTCGGGGACAGCAGGGTGAGCTCCATTGAGCTTGCCCATTTCCTTGGCGACGCCGGAAGCGTGCATGGTGACCGGAGGAGCCTCGATTGGCTCGGGCTTGGCGTTGCTGATGACTGGGTTGGCTGGGGAAACCAGCTTCCCTTCTTTCTGCAATGCCAACTCCGGCGGAGCAGGGGCATCGACGCCACGAATGGTTCGAGGAGAGCGGCGACCATGTCTCTTGGTGGCTCTGCCTCTTTCCTCGAAATTCTTGTTGGCGAGATCGATTTGTTCCAGCACCACCTTCATCTCATCCGGGCTGCGAGCCAGGACTCCCAATTGTGCGTCGGTTTTGCCGGCGCCCAAGATTTTGCTGAGCAAATCATACAAACCTTTCATGGGTTGAATCTCCTTTGTTGTTATAGAACACTTTGCTTTAAGACCAATCGCCAAAACTGACAATTAAGCCCAAAAAAGACAATATATAATATAAGGATATTTATAAATTTGTCAACTTGTGTGGGCGCTTAGAACTTTATTTTGAATTGGAATCGCTGAGAGGCAAAGGAATGGCGATGGAAGGATTTTCGGAATCGGAAAGTAGATTTTGATGTCTTCTTTGTAAATAATTTTCTTCAGCTTGGCTTGGTAAAATTGATGGGAAGAAAGACAATTGATGAAGTTTGGCGAAAGGTGTGTAGATGTGAATGAAGCCTTTTTCTTTTAGACGTAAGCATAAATCCAAATCACTTAAAGCAAGGGCGAGATTTTCTTCGTCCAGGCCTTCGGATTGTTGATAGAGTTGTTTGCGAATCATTAGGCAGGAAGCGGAAACGCTGTTAACTCGATGGGTGAAATTTTGCAGGGAATGATGAAGTGGTTGAATTCCAACGACGCCAATTTCCGGGCGTTGGGCATGTTCCAAAAGGGCTTCAATCCAGTCGGCTTCCAATACTTGAACATCGCTGCTTAGTAAAAGTAAATATTCTCCTTTGGATTGGGAGGCGGCAAAATTGCTGAGGGCGGCGAAATTATAGGCTGATTCGTAGTGGAATAAACGGACGCGTGGGCAATTTTCAACTTCTTTCATGTAATCGATTGTTTCCAACAATTCACTTTGATTATTGACCAAAATAATTTCGTAATCCGGATAAGTGGTTTTTTCAAAAATGCTGTCGACGCAGGCTTTTAATTGGTCTACCTGATCGCGGAAACTGATGACTATAGAAACGAGTGGAAATTTCTGCTGATTGTCCAATTTGATATTTCTTTGCAGGCGTTGACCGTATTTGTTGGGGATGATTCTGGCTTGCAGAAGACGACGATAAATACTGTCCTGCAGAGGTTTGGAGGTGGGAAGTGCTGATGGTTGAGCGGAAAAATAGAGGGGTTTTTCTAAATAGTGGATGGAGCGAGGGCGGTCGGTGAAACGTAAAATTAGGTCGTAGGAGAGGTCTTCGACGGAATTGAGGCCGGATTTAAATTGCCCTAGCTGTTCGAGAATTTTGCGGCGGAATAAAGTGAGTTGGCCGAAATAGTTGGTGGAGAGTAATAAATCCGGATCGAAGTTTGGCTTGAAAACGGCGAGTTGAGTTGGTGAAACGGCTTGGCCGGTGTAAAGCAAATCGTAACGATGTGTTTGAAGCGTTTTAAGCAGCTCGTAAAAACAGAATGAGCTTAGTACTGAGTCTGGGGATAAAATAGCGAAATAGGCGCCGCGGGTGGATTTTAGGGCGAGGTTGGCAGCGGTGGCGAGGTCGGGGGAGATGTATTTCTGATAGGTGATTTGTAAACGACTATCTAGTTGAGCTTGATGAGTCAAAAAAGTTTCCAATTTTGAATTGATGGCCTGTCCGGAATTATTATTGATAACAAGAGACAATTCCCATTTTGTATAAATTTGCTGGCGTAGAGAGAGAAATAATTTTTCTAAATTAGTTTGAAGTTGATGAGTTTCCTGAATTGAAGACTGAGTTAAATTTACCGGCAACAACAAACTGAATAGTGGCTGATATTCCAAAGCTTCAATTTCTTGATGAAAAGTTTTTAAATTACTTTTGGATGGTAGCGCCAAAGGATTGTTGGAATTGCTTTGATTACGGGAAAAAGTTTGACGAATAAGACGATAAATACGACGAAGAGGTTTGAGGAAAAACCTGATGAAACGGCTGAGTAGAGAAAATAACTTCCAAGAGCGGGAGCGTTCGATTTTATCCAGCTGGCCGCGCGCTTCGGTTAATTGATTGCGGGTGAAATGTAATTGATTATTTTTGCTGATTAACTCCTCTTCTTTTTGGCGAATATTTTGTTCTTTTTGAACAATTAATTTAGTGAGGTCATTTTCCTTTTGTTGAGTATCAGAAAGTTCCTGACGCAATTTGCTGAGGAAATTTTCCTGCGAATGCACCTGAGCATCCAATAATTTTAACTGACTTTGTGTGCCAGCTAATTGCTGAGAAAAACTTTCTATAGATTGATTTTTGTGATCGATTTCCAGATTTTTTTCATTGATAACAACCTGTACTTCGTCAAGCTGGGACTGCAATAATTTAATTTGATCATGTTGAAGCTGATCCTGCTTTTGAACTGAAATTAATTGATTAACATTTTCAATAGCCTGTACATTCGACTGCTTCAGCAATTGATTAATTTCCTCAAAAGCCTTTTGATAAGTTTCAAAATAAGTAGTGCTGTGAAGATTATTTTTGCTTTCGATCAATTGATGAATTTCCTGTTTTGGCAGCATTTTTTCACGGTCGGCCAAAATTACGGTGCGATGAGTTGGTAAGCGGAAATTTCCAAGACTGAAAATATTTTCATTGAAAAAACGGTTGAGGGTAAGATTGTCATTACCCAATAAATTTTGCAAAAGTTGCTGGAAATACCAGTTGTAAATATTGCCTTCTCCTAGACGTAAATATGAAGTACTCAGAGCGCTTAAAATACCTTCTACCAATTCCAAATCAGGCAAATTCTCGCTGGGACGATTGAGTAATTCGGCGGTCTTTTGATTGAAAATAGTTTTAAAAGGAGCTGCCACAACAATGTAACGAGAGGTTAGGCGGAAAGCTTCCAGAACTACTTTTTTCTGTTGTTCAGTGGATTGATTAAGTAGTGTGTCGGTTAAAACTACTAGATCGAAATGTTGGTCGGGGAAGGGAATTTGGTCGGGGGTGGACTGAAGGTAATTGGTTTTGGAAATGCTATTTGGATCGGCGGAATCGGCAATTGTTAAATTAACATTTTGAGGAATAAACCAGGCTAATTTTTCGTCTCGTCCACCGATTTGGAGAATGTTCCAAGAGGTCTTAGCTTGAGTAGCCGGAGTGATTTGATTAATTAAAAATTCGATCAATAAACTGATGAAAGTATTTCGAGAATAAAGTTCGGCGGGAAGTTTCAGTTTTTTATTGGGCTTGATCATTGAGGCCGGACAGAGGTTATCTTTCGGTGGATTAGAATTATCATTTTTTATTTGCCTAGTAAAGCGAATAAGCCAGTTCGGAACTGATGAAGATATGAAAATATTTTGATTTAATTTCATCACCGCTGGCTTATTGACGAATTGAAAATAAACTAGGTGATTAAAATGGAGATAAATTTTTGCTGAATAAAAGAGAAGCCCCCGCTGCGTCTGAGACGTCTTATGCGGGGGCCTAGGCTTGAACCCGTTTGGGCCAAGCGTTGATTAGTTTTTCAGCCTGTTTTCTAACAAGCATCAAACAATTAGTCTTTTTAAAAATCGCTTTAAGTTAAGGAAGATTCTCTACATATCACACTCGATAGGAGTTAGCATGAGCCACTCACCATCGAGGTCGAGGTTGTAGAGATCGCTCGTACCTTGCGGTAGAGCGTCGATGGCAGGACAACCGGACGGCTTGGGATCGATGCTTCCGCATTGTTCCCACCAGCTGACCAATTGTTGTAGGCAAGACTCGCTCTGCAGATCGGTGCATTCCGCAGGGTAAATATCGCTGATATTTCCCTGCAGCCTGTACAGATCTTGGGGATTGGGCGCAGCGCCGTCGGTGAGACGGAGATGCAGCCCGTTTTCGCCGTAGAAGATCAGGTAGCCAGGGAACTTGTCGCTGGCCGTGAGGGCGAAGGTGAGCTTGTTGGACTCTCCCCCATTCTCGCTGGCCTGGTACTGCGTGGTGGTGTTGGAGCGGACCAACAACATAGCCGTAGCATCATTGCCCCAGCTTTCGATGTTGTTAGGAGTCCCCTCAGTACCAGCCGCACAGTCCGTAGGACCGCCGCCAGTACTGCTGGTGCTGCTGCTCGAGGTGCTGGTTTCACCACCACTTGCGGTGCTACCCATGCCTCCTTCTCCACCAATACCGCCCGTGCCTCCTGAAGAGGTGGGCGTACTGGTGCTATTGGT
>JBOFLO010000028.1:0-10657 GCA_051657905.1 Candidatus Altimarinota bacterium
GTGCGGAATTCGGGACTGATATTGAAGGGTTTTCCATGACTGAGAATGGTGACTTTGCTAGTGTAGGCAAGTAATTGTAGCGCTTCTTCGGCGGCGTAGTCGCCGCTGCCGATTACTACTACCTGTTTTTCTTTAAAGAAAAATCCATCGCAGGTTACGCAGTAGGATACGCCTTTTCCGGTCATTTCTTGTTCGCGTTGAATGCCGGTGAGGGCGTAGCTTTGGCCGGTGGCGATGATTAAGGTTTTGGACTGATAAGTGTTTTTTAAATTGTCTTTTAATATATAAGTCAGATCGTCGGCGATTTTTACATCAACAATTTCTACACGTTGATGCTCAGCACCAAATTGGAGGGCGTGTTCCATGCCTTGTTTGGTTAGCTCAGGGCCGGAGGGGTGGCCTGGGAAACCGAAATAATTGGAGATAATGTGGGATTTGTAGAGATTACTTTTGGTTTCATCTCCAAAGAAAATGGTTTTGAGCTGGCCGCGGGAGGCGTAAATAGCCGCGCTTAAACCGGCCGGTCCGGCACCGATAATAGCTGTATCGTACATCAGATTAAGATTTTAAAGATTTGTGGGATTTTTCCTTAATAGTCTGGCTCTTTTGAACCCGACGAATGACATTTACCTTAATTTGCCCTGGGTAGGCAACATTTGCTTCGATTTCTTCGGCAATTTGATTGGCAGTTTTGATTAGATCTTCGTCCTTTAAGCGCTGTGGATCAACAATTACACGCAATTCACGACCACCGGAGATAGCATAAGTTTTTTTAACTCCGGATTTGGATTTAGCGATGGATTCAATAGCCATGATACGGGCGAGGTATTTTTCGATGGTTTCCTGGCGGGCGCCTGGGCGGCCGGCGGAAATGGCGTCGGCGGCTTTGACCAAAAGGGCTTCCGGCGTTTCGATTGGAATAGCGTCGTGATGAGTCCAAGCGGCATGCACCTCTTCCCAAGAAAAGATATTAAAGCGTTCCATGATTTCTTTAGTAAGAATGTCATGAGGGCGGCCGTCTTCCTGATCGATTGCTTTACCGAGATCGTGGAAGAATCCACCAATTTTACAAACTTCAGTGCTAAGTCCGAGTTCTCCTCCCAACATCAAAGTGAAATAACCCACTTCGAAACAGTGTTTTAAAATATTTTGTCCATAACTTGTGCGATACTTAAGACGGCCGAGAATTTCTTTGAATTCTGGTGGGAAATGGCGATGTTCCAATTCCAATTTTTGTACAACGCGATTACCAATTTCCACCAATAATCTTTTGGTTTCAAAAGTAGTTTCTTCTAAACGCATTTTGACCTTCTCTATATTAATGACACGATCTTTCATTAATTTAACCAAAGTTTCACGAGCAATATGGCGTTTAACTAATTCGAAATGTGAAACTACCAAACCGCCTTTTTCCACATCAAAGAAAATATCCACGCCCAATTGCTCTTCCAAATAATTGAAAATTTCAGCGTCCTTACCAATTAATCTCAAGCGAGTTTCATCACGGCTAATCGGAATGGTAAGGTTTTTCTTTTCTACGGAGGTGGAGGCGGAATATTTTTGAATTGCTTCAATCAATAAATTTTTGGCGATTTGCGGGGCTTCTTCTTTTAATACTTCTTCCTGTTTATTAAGACGTAATTCACGAGCTAGTTCTAAATCGTTGTTTAAATCCTGAATTAAATCTGCTTTAAGATTTTCTACGGAAGTTTTGGCGATGGAGACGAGGCGGGGGACTTTCTCTTGTTTAATTTTAGCGCGCTCTTCATCTAATTTAATAGTTTGAGCGTTTTGCTCGAATAACTCAGTTTCGACTTTTTTATTTTCTTGTTCGCGGGATTTCAAACGTTCTTCCAAAACTGCTTGGGACTTTTGAGACTTTTCCTCAATTAATTTAAGACGACGGTCGAGATCGAGTGAGGTATTTTGAAATTGAGCAATTCTTTCGGAAATGCTGCGCTTGGTTTGCTCGGCTTCTTGTTGAGCTTGTTGATGTAAATTTTGAATTTGTTGCTCAGCCTGTTCACGTTTAGCCTGAGAGTTGGGACGGAATAGAAAATACCCCGCGGCTGAGCCACCTCCAAACAGGGCTAAGATTGAGATCAAAAATGTGGGATCGGACATTAATTAAGAGAAGTGATTTGGTAATCGCTTGGTACAGCGAATTCACTATCGGCGATGTCTTGGTTTAATTCAATTTTGGTAGCAATTGTTGTAGTTTCGATACCGTATTCAGGTAAACTGGCGACAGCCTTAAGTGGGATTCCCTGCCATAAACAAACAGTAGTTCGGTCGTTTTTATATACTTCACAGGTTTGACCTGCCACTGTTTCAGTGGTTTCAGGTTGAAGGTTTTGTGTATCGTCTGGATTGTCGGCCTGACGAATAGCTTCCAGGATCAATTCTTTTTTGCGATCTTCAACAGACATCCCTTTCAATTTATTATAGAGAGGGTTTTTGATTAAAGAACCAGTTTTTGTATCAGAGCTGAGAGTGTAAACATTTTCTCCATCCTGAATCAGGTAAGAATTGATTTGAGCAGTAGTGCCATCAAGTTTTGTTTGATTGATATCACTTTTGATCACCTTCTTTTCGCCTTTAACTAGAGCTTCGCTAGAACCTGTACTGGATCCAGAAATTTCGTAGGTGATTTTAGCTGTACTAAAGTCGTAGCCATAAACATTATTGCCACTTCCGTTAAAGAACTGACATCCTGTTAAAGCAAAGGCACTAATTAATACACTGGCAAATAGAAGCGAGGTTTTATATGCGAACGCTGGTTTCATCTTGATTTTATTTTTAATGGTTAACCGTTAGTTTCCGTTGGGTTCAAGTTAACACTTTTGCTTTCATTATTCAACATGATCTTTTTCTCCTCAATCAATTTAAGAATGTCCGGCAAATACTTTTCGATGGTTGTTTGTCCCTTGTCCATTAGTTTGGCAAAATCTGAAAATTCAAATAGAGAAACATCATCAACTTCGATTTGCATCATAATGTCGGGTTTGGCTTCCTGAACTTGATAATGAAAAAGTTCGTCGCGCAAAATATCAATAGAGCGCATCATCACGTCGAACATCAGGCGGGCGTCTTTGGCCAAATGTTTGTAGAATTTTTTAACATTATCCAAGAATTTGGTTTGTTCCTTGGATTTGGTTAGGTGTTGGTATTTCTGTTGATAATATTTTTGATAAACTGCGCCGGAAATTGCCAGACGATTGTTATTGAAATCGACGATGCGGCAACCGATGAGGATGTCGATATTGCCGGTGCGGCGAAGGGAATTTAAGGGAGTTTCTTCAAGCAAACCGCCGTCCACTAAATACAGGCCGTCTTTGAAAAATGGTGGGAAGACGCCGGGGATGGAGGTGGAAGCCAGAATAGCTTCCCATAATGGGCCGGAATTTAGCAAAACTGCTTTGCCGGATTCGAGGTCAACGGTGGTGACGGCGAAAGGGATTTTGCAATCAGCAAAAGTTTTATCGCCAAAAATATTCATTAAATAATTCTTGCTGAACTTGATATTGAAAACACTTTCTTTGAGAAAATTGAGATTGGAAAGGCTGAAAATTTTCTTTTTTTGATTGTATTCGACGGCGCGTTTGAGGGTGGCGTCCGGGTCAAGGCCGAGGGCGTAGATTCCACCAATGATGGCGCCCATGCTGGAACCCATCAAATAACTTAATTGAACATTATTCTTTTGTAATTCCTTTAAAATAGCGAACTGACAAACAGCCTTGGCTGCGCCACCGCCTAAAGCAAAACCGATGCGCGGGTATTTAGCGGAATCAGTTGGGGCGGGAGATGGCTGTGTATTTTGATTGTTGTTTTGATCTGACATAAGATTATTTTTCTGTGTTTTTTTGATCAGTGGATTCGGCTGGGGCTTGATGAGTAGCCAAGATGTCTGCCAAATCTAATTGCCCCCAAATCTGTCCGCTTTTACTATTAAAAGTTACAGCAGATAAACTATCCTGACTAAAGGCTCCAGATAAATTTTCTAAATTATTGCTGCCAAAGTTTATTTTTTTGGCTGAGGTAGTAGGAGAACTTTCAGAGGAAGGTTTTTGAATATTTGCTTTTGGCGCTGGAGCAGGGGATTTCTGTTTATGTTCGGCAGCGGCGGAAAGGACTAAGTTGGTGAAGGAGGAAAGAATGTCAGTTAAACGATGGCCTTTTTGCAATTGATCATGAATGGCCTGCAAGGTGATTTCCAAAGAGAGATCTTGGAGATTTTCTTGAGGCTTATCATTATTAAAATTGATTTCTAAGCGCAGGATGACCGGTTGTTTAATCGAATCGGCGGGGTTCGCTATATTATAGTGAGACAATTTGGTCATGTGGGCGAAGGCGGGGGTGGCGCGACCGGCAGAGTCTAGAGAAATGGTCGGGAAAGGGATGGGAGTTTTATTGGCGATGTTTTGTTCGGCGGCTTTTAATAAATGTAAAAAGCCTTGATTGTGTTCTTGGGATTCTGAGTGGTTCGTTGGTTTTTCACCTAAAGATTGTTCCAGTTTTTTTAATTCTTCCGCCTGTTCATTTTTTTCCGGGGCGGGATTGTATTTTTCGGATTTAGAGAAGTCACCAAAGGTTAATTGAGCTTCATCCTTAATTTCTTGTAATTTTTGTTTTTGTTCGGCTGGAGTTAGCTTGGTGAATTCGTCAGAGTTTCTGACTTCTTTAAGCTTCGCTTCCAGATTTTCCTGGGATTTCTGATCCATATTGATCGGAAAGTTTTAAGGATTCAACTGTACAGAAGGTAATGAGCAGGATGACAATTTGCTGAGTTAGACAAAGTACGCAAATTGCTTCCAGCACAAAAAATTCCATATCTGTTAAGTATAGCGAAAAATTGACTCCAAATAAAGAGCAGAGCAGCAAAAAGGCCAAGAAAACACTGCGTAAGTTGCTGTATTTTCGATATTTTAAGAAAATCCAGACAAAGGCGGCGATAAATAGAAGGCTTCTGACAATTACCCAAGGAATTAAATTGCCGGGGATGGTGATCTCGTAAATCATCAAAGCTATACTCCCTAAGGCGCCTGCCACAGCGGTTAAACCAAGCAACCAACGTATTTTACTACCAAGTATTTTGGCTATATTGACCTGCAACAATAAGATTAGCCAGACTAAGCCGCTGAAGACGTAAAAGGCTGCACCAAAGTAAGAAACGGGGATATCAAACAGGTAGGCATAGAGACTATTATTAACGCGATCGCAATTCCAATAGTCATCAATATTGCAAAAAGTTCCGGTTCCGGCGGGTTTTAAGTGGATGTAGATGAGATAAGCCGCCACTCCGATACCGATTAAGCTGAGCAGGAAGGCAATTGTGTAAAGAATTTTCTGTTTTGAACTTTGGAAAGAAAAGAGGTTCATAAGTGCGGTGTTTATTATTTAGTTTTGCATAGGTTTTAAACCAGTTTTGAACAAATATCAATAATTATCAACAATAGAGCGGGTGTTCTAAAGTATTCTGGAAAGGCTTTTAAGAGCTTTTTGGGAGTTGAGTTGGTTAGGCGTTAGATTTGAACAGATAAGATAACAAAATGGTTAAAAAGTATAGGGTCTACTATTAACTACTGATTAAATATATTATTTTTTTATTAAATACTTGTAGGAAACTTTTTGTCTAAATGTGTAAACTGAAAGTGTTCTTGTAAGAGGGGAAAGGATGGTTATAATTGATGGGAACTTTTAGGAATTATTGAAATACTTTTATGAAAATTGTTTGCGCACAGGCTGAACTGGCTGAAGCACTGAATGTGGTGGGGAAAGCGATTTCGCAGAATACCACTTTACCGGTTTTAAATAACGTTTTGTTGGTGGCAGAAGGGAATCGATTAAGATTTGCGGGAACTAATTTGGAAATTGCCATTGAAACTTTCATAAATGCTGAGGTGAAAGCCGAAGGTTCAATTACTGTACCAGCCAAGCTTTTGATTGGATATATTTCTTTATTGAAGGATGAGAAAGTGGAATTGACGGCTGAAGAAGGAGCTACTTTATCGATTAAATGTGCCAGTTCCCAGACTAAAATTAAGGGAATTGCGGCGGAAGAATTTCCGATGATTCCGAAGGTGAATAAGGAAAGTGTGTTTAAAGTTAGTAAAAAAGATTTGGATACTGCCATTACGCAAACGGTTTTTGCGGCTTCCAGCAATACTGCCAGACCGGTTTTGTCGGGGATTTTGTTTGATTTGAAAAAGGATAGTTTGAAAATGGTGGCTACGGACAGCTACAGATTGGCTGAGAAGAAGTTAGTTTTAGCGGAGAAAGTGGAGTTGGATTTGCAGGCAATTGTGCCGGCCAGAACTGTGGCGGAGCTTGGAAAGATCTTGTCTAAATCTAGTGCAGAACTTGTGGAAATCAATGTTTCCAAGAATCAAATTTTGTTTGTGGTGGATGATACTAGAATGATTTCGCGCTTGATAGAGGGAAAATTTCCTCCTTATGAGAAAATTATTCCGCAAAGCAGCCGGACTAAGGTTGATTTGAAGACTGAGGAAGTTTCTTTGGTGGTGCGTAGAGTTGGTTTATTTGCCAAAGAGAATAATAATAATATTAAAATTTCTGTGACCAATGATGGGAAGGTTCAGGTGGCTACGGATGAGACGAAGGTGGGGGAGGAGAAGGCTGAATTAAGCGGAAAAGTGGAGGGTGAGAATAATAAAATTGCTTTGAATTCACAATATCTTTTAGATGCTTTAAATTACATTCAGGCCGAGGAAATTACACTTGAGCTTGACGATAAGCTTTCTCCTGCGGTAATAAAGATTACCAAAGAGGAAGAAAAAACTTACATGTACATCATCATGCCGCTCAAAATTTAGTGGCTGGGGGTGATGGAAATAATCCCGTATGACGAAATTAACTAATCTGATTCGCTTTTTCCCCGCCGTTCTTAATGATCGGGTTTTGGATATGATGAATTCTAGGAAGAATTTCAGTGTATCTGGGGGGACAAATTATGCTGCTAAAGTGTTTACTGTAGCGGATATTTTGCGTGAGGCGGATAAAGTTAAAGGGGCGGTGTGGATTGTTAATAATCAGCAGGAGCAGGATTTGATTGTGCAGACTTTAAAGCTTTGGACGGATTTGGAAATTTTCGCTTTTGATTCGAAAATGGTGGGGAATGTGCCGGCTTCCAAGCTGGATAGAATGAAGAGATTGAAATTGATGGAATTGCTTTCACTGGTGCGCTCTTCTAAAAAGAGAATTTTGGTCATTCCTTATTATGATTTACTGAATCAGATTCCGGAAATTGACTGGTTGAATAAGGCAATTATGAAGGTGAAAAGAGGGGCGGAAATTAATATGATGGAGTTCTATGAGAGTTTGATTGCGATGGGATATGAAATGGCTGAAGACGCTTATTTGGGTAAAGGATGCTATTTAAGAAGTGGGGATGTTTTGACGATTTGGCCGGTGAATTCTGCTCATCCGATTAGAGTGGAAATTGGCTTTGAGAAGGTGGAAAGTATTGAAAGTTATGATCAGGATACGGAGGAAAGAGAGACGGTTGATGAATTGAAGGAATTGGAGATTTGGCCGATTAGTTACGACAAATCAGTTAGTACTTTTGTGGGTGCTTTTAAGCATGATGATTTGATTATTGAGGATGAATTGGAAATTTTTGATGAGTTTTTTGAAGAGTGGAATGCTTCTTTTAATGAGGTTTATTCCAAGCATAGAACGTTGAGTTTTGTGACTTTTAATGATGATGAAGATTCGCATCAGCATTTACATTATTTGTCGGTGCTGAAATATCGCGGGGCTTATGATTTGGTGAATGATATTAAGGAAAAGTATCGGGATAATTGGAATATGCTGATTTTTACCAAAGATAAAACGGAATTGGCGGCGATTTTTAAGGAGAATAATTTGGTGTTTAATGAGGATTTGAGCCAATTTGGCTATGGGCATTTTAAAATATTTTTAATTGAAGTAGATAAGGATCAGGTTTTGCCGCATGCTTTTCAGAATCCAGAATTGCGCTTACTGGTGGTGTCGGATAAGGAAATTTCTTCGATTAAGGATGAGAAGAAAAAGAAATTTAATCAGAAGGTGTTTTTTGATTTTATTAGTAGTTTGAAAACGGGGGATTATGTGGTGCATTCCGATCATGGGATTGGGGTTTTTTTGGGTTTGGAGCAGAGAAAAATCGATGATTCGACTAGGGAATATTTGAAGATTGGTTATGCTGAGAACGATAAATTGTTTGTGCCGATAGATCAGGCTGATAAAGTTAATAAATTTATTGGAGCGGATGATAATCCTCCTAAATTAACGCGTTTGGGATCGGCGGAATGGAATACAATCACTAGAAAAATCCGTAAGGAAACTGAGGAAATTGCTAAGGAGTTATTGGTATTGTATGCGGAAAGAAAGAGTGCGAAAGGATTTAAATTTAAAGAGGACGATAAAAGACAAAAATTATTTGAGGAGAGTTTTCCTTATGAAGAAACTCCGGGCCAATTGCAGGCTACCGTGGATGTTAAGCATGATATGGAAAGATCTATTCCTATGGATAGATTGGTGTGTGGGGATGTGGGATTTGGGAAAACTGAGGTGGCGATGAGGGCGGCGTTTAAGGCTGTGGCCAGCGGAAAGCAGGTGGCTTTGGTTTCGCCGATTACGATTTTGGCGGATCAGCATTATCGATCGTTTAAAAAGAGAATGGATGAATTTCATATTAGAGTGGAGATGTTAAGCCGCTTCCGTTCGCCGGCGGAACAGAAGAAAATTGTGGAAAAGTTGGGCAAAGGTGAGATTGATATTATTATTGGAACGCATCGTTTATTGCAGAAAGATATTAGTTTTAAGGATTTGGGACTGGTGGTGGTGGATGAAGAACAGAGGTTTGGTGTTAAGCAAAAAGAGGCTTTGAAAGAATTGAAAAAGGAAGTGGATTTCTTAACTTTAACGGCGACTCCAATTCCGCGTACTTTGAATATTGCTTTGAATAAATTGCGCGATATTTCCACTATTACTACGCCGCCGCCGGGGAGATTGCCAATTATTACGGAGGTACGTCGTTATTCGCAGGGGTTGATTCGTGAGGCGATTTTGCGGGAGGTGCAAAGAGGTGGGCAGGTTTATTTTTTACATAATAGAGTTCAGACTATAGATGGGATTGCAGAAAAGCTTCGTGTATTGGTGCCTGAGGCGCGTTTTGGAGTGGCGCATGGGAAATTGGGCAGCGGAGATTTGGAAGAGCGTATAGTGGCGTTTAAAGATCATAAGTTTGATGTGCTGGTTTCTTCGACAATTATTGAAAATGGAATTGATCTTTCTAATGCCAATACATTGATTGTGAACAATGCTGAAAAGTTTGGTTTGGCTCAGCTGTATCAGTTGCGTGGGCGTGTGGGGCGTGGGAAAAAACAGGCTTATGCTTACTTTTTGTATCATGGGCAGAGATTGAAATTGGATGCGAAGAAACGTTTGAAGGCGATTGTGGAAGCTTCGGAATTGGGAAGTGGATTCCAGATTGCGATGAAGGATTTGGAAATTCGTGGAGCGGGCGACATTCTTGGAGCTAAGCAGCATGGGGTGATTAATGTGGTTGGTGTTAGTCATTTCATTCGTATGTTGAATAAAGCTGTGGAGGATTTGAAAGCCGGGCGTGTGTTGCGTGAAGAGGAACCGGAAGAAGTTAGTGTGGAAATTCCGATTTCGGCTTTTATTCCGGACAATTATATTACCAATACCAAAGAGAAAATTGCTGTGTACCAGAGGCTTTCTGGTGCGGATAATACTGAGTATTTGGCGGAAATCAGAGATGATATTGAAGATGAGTTTGGGGCAATTCCTGCAGAAGTTTTGAACTTATTGAAAGTGATTGAGATGAAGATTTTTGCCAAGGCGGCTGGAGTTGTAGCGGTGAAAGCGGAAAGTGTTTATTTGAGTAAGGATAAGGAAATTATTTTGCAGATGTCTAATTTGGTGAAGCCGGAGAACATTATGAATTTGCTGGAGCATAATTCTAAATGGATTATTTCCGGGAATAAAATGAAGATTAAGATTGCTGATCTTGGTTATCAATGGATTGAAGAGTTGGTGGTTTCGCTAAAGAAATTGGGTGAATCCATTAAGATTGCTTCCTAAAAACTGGGTATTTGAACAATTTAGGGGGTTTTATGTGTGAAAGTTTGTGTATAACTTTGTTTAAAGGTGTGCAAAAGTTGGTTTTTGATTGACAGAAATGTGCAAAAAGTTGAGTGAGAATGTGTATAAATTTTTTTAGCTAGGGGGAAATTGTGCAAACTGAAGAGGCCTCACTGTTTTTGCGACAGGAGGCCTCGGGGTTCAGAATTCAGACGTTTCGTTTAAGAATTTCTGAGTTCATGCTCATCAAGTTAAGGCTGTCAGCCGCCGTTTTGGTTGGCGGCGACAGAGGAGGGAAGCGAAAGCGAAGGAGCGGAGGTGGTTCGTTCGAACCAATGGGATACCTTGCGAAAGCAATGCGAAGTTAGGCTGACTAGGTCCTGACGATTGTCTCGGTAGCAACCCTGGTCGGTCTTGCACCACTGCTCGGTGGAGGCAAGGAGATACTTGGTGGCGACGTAGAGGAGTTGCTCTTCCCAGATGAACTCGAGAGGGGGAAGTTGGCGCTGCTCGGTGCGCTGGATGTGGGTGTGGTAATTGTAAAACT
>JBOFLO010000029.1:0-14146 GCA_051657905.1 Candidatus Altimarinota bacterium
CCTTAACTGACTCCTCAAGTTCAACGCCGACAACTCCTACCATTCCAACTGATTCAACCGCTCCAACTATCAGCATAGTGACTAATATTTCTACTCCAACTACCGATAGTACTCCGAGTTTTACTTTCAATTCATCAGAGGCGGGAACTATTACTTATGGGGGAAATTGTTCAAGTTCAACTATGCAGGCTGCTAGCGGAAATAACACAATTACTTTGAACAATTTGTCGATTGGAACTTATGCTAACTGTACTGTTAGAGTGACTGATTCAAGTGGGAATGCTGGGAATATTTTAGCTTTAGCGACTTTTGTGATTGAATTAACTCCAACGGTTCCACCAGTTGATGAAGAAGAAGAGGAAATTCCTCAGGACGAAGAGGAAGAGGTGCCAAATGTTCCTACAGATAATTGTCCAAAATTTGTGGATATTAGTAGTAGTGATCCTAATTATGCTGCTTATCAATATGTGAAAGATATTGGAGCGATGACTGGCAATCCGGATTGTACTTTTAATCCGGGAGGATTTTTGCAACGTGATCAGTCTGCTAAAATTATTTTGGAGGTGACTAATGTTTTTAATCCGGCAGTGAATTATTGCAAAGGGATTCGACCATTTGCTGATGTGAGTGAAAGTGCTTGGTCTTATCAATATATTTGTTTGGCGAAGAATAGAAATGTAGTGACTGGTTATGCAAGTGGAGTTGACGCTGGAAAATATCTGCCTGCTAGAGCTTTAAATAGGGCTGAAGCTTTGGCTATTGTGCTTCGTAATTTGGAAAATGAAGTTATTCCGAAAACCTCCAGTGTTTCCTATGAAGATGTGAATACTGGCCAATGGTATAGCGGCTATGCCAAATATGCTCAGGACAAAGGATTGTTTTTAGGAAGAAAGCTTTATCCCGCTGATGCTATGACCAGAGGTGAATTTGCGGTGATGCTTTATAAACTTCATCAGGCAGGGAAAATTTAGAGTTTTACTGTATTGATGTTTGATAAAAGAGAGTGGCATGAGTTGCTCTCTTTTTGTATTGACAGCTATTAATATTTTTATTAAGCTCCGTAAGCGCCTAAATTGTTAAGTTGCTTAACTAATTATTGATGAGTAGGAAAGAGATTTTCGCAAAAATCATGCAGAATATGGGGGTGTTGCATCGCTTTGGGGCGGGGCATAAATCTATGCATTCACCGGACAAAATGCCGACTAGGTCGCAATTATGTATAATGGTGGTCTTGGCTCAGGAGGGCAATAAAAGCATTAAAGAACTGGCTGAACAGTTTTCCATGTCTTCCAGCGCTGCTACGCAAATTGTGGATGGGTTGGTTAGGGAAAAGGTTTTGATGAGACAGGTGGATAAAAAAGATCGAAGGAAAATTAGTATTTCTTTGACTGCAACTGGCAAGAAAAAATTATTGCAGGCCAAAAAATTACGTGCAAAAGCTATGGCTAAGTATTTTGATCCATTGAATGATAAGGAATTGGCTCAATTGCAAAAACTTTTAGAAAAAATTGTAGAACATTTTAATTATGAAAAAAACTGATTTGAAGAAAAAACAGAAGAAAGATAGCAAAAAAGACGCTGGGCCTAAAAAACCGCAGGCAAATATATTTGGCTTGTTGAAGCCGTATATGACTTGGGTTACATTGCTTGTTGTTCTGTCGTTTTTGACGAATGGGTTGGGGCTTTGGGTGCCGGCCATTATTGCAGCGGGGATTGATTCGTATGGAGTGGGAACTCTGAATATGAATAATTTGCTGGTGGAATTTTTGTTAGTGGTTTTGGGGATTTTTATTTTCACTTATATACAAAGCATAATTCAAACTTATGCTTCAGAGAAAGTGGCCTTGGATTTGCGTGAAAAACTGGCTGGGAAAATTTCTCAACAAAGTTATTTGTATATTCAGGAAGTAACTCCGGCTAAATTATTAACCAATTTAACTTCCGATATTGATGCTATTAAAATGTTTGTGTCGATGGCGATTGTTTCGCTTTCTTCTTCAGTAATCTTAATAGTTGGGGCGACGATTTTGTTATTGTCTATTAACTGGGTTTTGGCCTTGGCTGTGCTCACTATTCTGCCGATTATTGGTGTGGCCTTCTTTACTATTTTTGCCAAAGTTAGGAATTTATTTATTAAATCTCAGGGGATAATTGATTGGTTGAATAAAGTGATTAATGAAAGTATTTGGGGGGCGGCGTTGATCAGGGTGGTTAATGCTCAAAAGGATGAGCAGGATAAATTTGTTAAAGCCAATACTGAAGCTAAAAATAATGGGTTGGAAATTTTGAAATTATTTACCGCCTTAATACCAATTATTACTTTAGCGGCAAGTTGTGCCAGTTTGGTAATAGTGGTTTTGGGAGGGTATTTTGTGATTGGTGGTTCAATGACTTTGGGGGATTTCTCGGCGTTTAATAGTTATTTGGGATTGTTGATTTTTCCAATTATGATGTTAGGGTTTATGAGTAATTTGATGGTTAGAGCCAGCAGTTCTTATCAACGTATTGCGGAAGTTTTGGACAAACCGGAGGAAGCTGAGATTGATGGAATTAAATCGGAATTGCAGGGGGATGTTAAGGTTAGTAATGTTTCATTGAATTTTGGTGAAAAGAAAGCTTTGAAAGATGTGAGTTTTAAGGTTGAAGGTGGGACAAAGACTGCTATTATTGGGCCTACAGCTGCGGGGAAAACGCAGTTGTTGTTTTTGTTGACCGGTTTAACAAAGCCGGCGGAAGGTACTGTGGAATATGATGGGCATTTAATTGATGCTTATGACAAAGAATCTTTGCATAGACAGATTGGTATTGTTTTTCAGGATAGTATTATTTTCAATTTAAGTTTGAGAGAAAATATTGCTTTTAATTCCAAGGTTAGACCGGAGGATTTGCAGAGAGCTATTGATACGGCGGAGATTGGGGAATTTATTGGCAATCTTCCTGATGGTTTGGAAACTATTGTTTCTGAGCGGGGGACTAGCTTATCCGGGGGGCAGAAACAGCGTGTGATGTTGGCTAGAGCTTTGGCTTTGAATCCGAAAGTTTTGTTGCTGGATGATTTTACGGCTCGTGTTGATAATAAAACGGAGGCAAAAATTCTTAGCAATGTGGAGAAAAATTATCCCGGAATTACTTTAATTTCTATTACTCAGAAAATCGGTTCGGTCCAGGACTATGATCAAATAATTTTATTAATGGAAGGTGAGATTTTGGCGAAAGGAACGCATCAGGAATTGATGGAAAGTTCGCCGGAATATGTGCAGATTTTTAATTCGCAACGTAGTACAAATCATTATGAATTACACTCTTAATAAACAAGAAGAATCCGGGAAGAAAATATCTACATGGGCAGCCTTGAAGAAAATGTGGCTGCTGGTGGAAGATGAGAAAGGCAATTTGATTGCGGCAACTTTGGCATTGATTCTCAATTCTATTTTGAATTTATTGGTGCCGGTATTGATTGGTTATATTATCGATAATTATATTCAAAATGGGCAGTTTGATGGTGTATTGATGTTTGGAGCGGTGTTGCTGGTGGTGTTTATTTTGGCTTTTATAGCCGGTTATTTGCAAATTAAATGGATGGGGTCGCTGGCGCAGAGAGTTTTATTTAAATTGAGAAATCAGATTTTCTTTAAATTGCAGGAATTGCCATTAGTATTTTTTAATCAGAATAAAGCAGGGGATTTAATTTCTAGAATTAATAATGATACTGATAAGTTGAATCAATTTCTCTCACAATCTTTGATGCAATTTGTGGGAAGTCTTTTTATGATGTTAGGGGCGGGTATCTTTATTTTGTTGCTTAATCCGGTATTGGGTTCTGCGGCTTTGATACCTGCATTTGCTTTGCTTATATTTACTCAGTTGATTTCTGGATGGGTGAAGAAAACTAATGCCAGAAGTTTGCAGACGGTGGGGGGAATGAGTGCGGAAATTCAAGAGAGTTTGAGTAATTTTAAAGTTATTGTGGCATTTAATCGAAGAAATTATTTTAAAGAAAAGTTTAATGAAGCGAATAAAGATAATTTTTCAGCAGCTATGCAAGCCGGGATTGCCAATAATATTTTTAGACCGGTTTATGATTTAGCCGCTTATTTTGCTCAGTTGATTGTTTTGATGTTGGGGGTTTATTTGATTGCTAATGGAGGACTTACTATGGGGCTTTTAATAAGTTTTATTTTGTATGTGGCGAGGTTTTACGATCCGGTAAGACAAATTGCAGCTTTCTGGTCTTCTTTTCAAACTGCTATGGCAGCCTGGGATAGAATTAGTGATATTTTGAATTTGAAATCTGATTTGAAAATTGAGGAAAGTAAAAAGTCTATTGATGCATCTACGGTTTTAGAATTTCATAAGGTTAGTTTTAAGTATCCTGATGGGAAGGAAGTTTTGACTGATATTAATTTTAAATTACTACCAGGTAAAACATATGCTTTGGTTGGTCCAACTGGTGGAGGTAAGACAACTACTGCTTCATTGATGGTGAGACTTTATGATCCAACTGAAGGGAAAATTTTGTTGAATGGTAAAGATATCAAGTCTTATTCGGCTGAAGAAAGAACTAAAAAGATTGGATTTATTTTGCAGGAACCGTATTTGTTTAGCGGGACTGTGCAAGAAAATATTTTGTACGGAAATGAAAATTTGAACAAATTAAGTAGTGAGGAATTGTTGGTGGAATTGAAGAAGGCTGATCTGGATGATTTATTAAAGAGATTTGAGAAAGGTTTGGAAACACCTGTGAGTGGAAATGGGGACTCCATTAGTTTGGGGCAGAGACAATTAATTGCTTTTATGAGAGCGGTGCTTAGAAAACCTGACTTGTTAATTTTGGATGAAGCAACGGCGAATATTGATACTGTTACGGAAAAATTACTGGAAAGTATTTTAGAGAAATTGCCGGCGTCAACAAGCTTGGTGGTGATTGCTCATCGCTTGAATACTATTGAAAATGCTGATGAAATTTTCTTTGTGAATTCAGGAAAAGTAGAGTTGGCGGGCTCGATGGAACATGCTGTAGAAATGCTTTTGCATGGTAAATCGAAGAGCTAGTCCAAGAAGACGAAAGGTGCCTGTAATCTCTTTAATTCATCGAGACGGAAATCCAACATTTTGTTGCCGACAAATAAAATTGATACTTGATTTTCTACCAGCATGGCTTCGATATTGTCTTCCAGCAAGCCTGGTAAAATTAATAGTTTAAAATTAATAATAGGTTGGTTTTCTTCTGAAAGTTTACTATTGATGTTTTGGAATTTTTTGTCAGCGACTTTTTTAATTTCTTCATTAAACTTATTGGCAAATTTTTCTTCAGGACAATGTAAAAGCAAAATATTTTCTGTACCATGATGTTCGCACCAATCAACTACAGCTTCTATTCTATCAAGGAAGGAATAACCTCTGCTGCAGAGTACCGCAACGGGGCCTTTTTGAGCCTGTTTAGGGAAAGATGGTAAGTCCTTAGCTAAATCGAGTTTCTTGGCGATTAAGGGCGTTAGTGGTGGTTGTATGACTAGTGTTAATAAGATAATCCACATACCGATTGCCACAACTAAGTCGCTTCCAGGTAGTCCGGAAATATTGATTCCTACCAAAAGCACCGCCGGTATAACCCCGGTTTCACGAACAAAGGATAGGAAAAGCATTTCTTTTAAAGTAAAGCATTGTTTACTCTTACAGAAAATTCCTAAACTGATAAATATAACCAGCGGACGAATAAAGAACATGAAAAGAATTCCCATTAAAATTCCAATAGGGGCGACTTGCCAAAGTTCTTGAGGGTGGACCAAGGTTCCAAGCAGCATAAAAATCAAAGGTTTCATGAAACCTTCAATAGTGTGATTGAAGAAATGTTCCACATGAGAGAAATGCGCTTTGATTTGGAAAAGCAAACCGGCAATGAAAACCGCTAAAAATCCATTTCCACCTAACATGGTTGCTAAAGTATAGGCAAATAATGGCACCGCTAAAAATAATGCTGAATCTGCTTCGCCTTCAGTTTCGATTTTTTCTTTCCAATTGCTCCAAAGACGAAGAGTCAAAAATCCTATTACTCCAGCTAAACAGCCAATACCAATTACTTTGATTATTTCTAAGAGATTTTCTAAATTAAATAAATAAGTGTAGGCTGAGAGAATGGATTCTGGCATGTAACCGCCCAAGAATAAACTGAGGAAAATTCCGGTAATCAAAGCGCCAATTACGTCATTGAGGGCGCTTTCACTGATGGCAACGTGTTTTACGCGTGGTTTGGTGAATAAAAGTGATTTAAAGCTGGGGATGATGGCTGCTGGATCGGTAGAGGCTAAAGCCACGCCGAGTAGGACAATGGCTGGGATTGGCATGGAGAAGTTCATTATTGCGCAGAACCAAGCCAGGAATAAGGAAAAAATGATGGCTGTGAGGATTGTTCCAAGGAAGGCCAAGGAGAGAATCGGTCCTACCAAAGCTCTAAATCTGTTGAAAGGAGTTTCTAGTCCGCCGCCAAAAAGTATGAAAACTGCCCCGATGGTGGTGAGGGTGGAGAGGGCGGTTGAGTCGGAGCTGATAAAATGGAGAATGTCCTGAGATACAAATCCGAAGAAAATGGCTAGAACAAAGGAGGGAATGACGGTTGGTTTGGCCTGTTCATAGGCTATAAAACCTAGGGAAAAAACGATGACTATATTTAAAAAAATCGGTAACATTTGTAAATGTTCCGAATGTGCAATTAGGGAGGAGTGTAAAATTGTGTCTACATTTTTGGAGATTAGCCAGCTGATCAACAGGGTTATGGCTATAAAAAGGTAGTTTTTAAGTCGACTTAATGGGTGAAAAAGGCTTTGTGTAGTCATCTGAAGATAATTAAAAGCGCCCTGGGCTCGAATGTTTTATTCCTATTTTGAGTAATTTTCAAGAGGAATTTCCAGGGCGCTTTTAAAATTTTTTTATTGAACTTTAGTGAATTCCATAATTCCAGAGTCCATTTTCAAGGCCATAGATAAAGTTTCGCCATTAACCAAATAGGATTGGACTTCTCCTAAAGCTTTAGCATAAGCGGATTCTTGGCTTCCTTCGCAGAACATTTTGGTCATAGCTAATGGGCCAAAAATAAGTTCACCTTGATTGGCAGTGTAGGTTGAGTTGATGCTATTACAATCAGTTTTGCTGGACATTCTTCCTTCTTGATCAAAACTTAAGATAAAAGCTTCAGGTTTTGCTGATTCAGTTACACTTTCGTCATTCATGGAGGTTTTTACCCATTGCCAGGAGGTTCCGGCTAGGTCGGGGGTGGAAGATTCTTTTAGAGTTTCTGGATCTTCGGTTTTGGCAAATTCCATGGAGTAATTTTCAGAAGCAATAATTAACATATCTCCATTGATTGTAACTTTGCCTCCAGAGCTTAAAGCGATAACATATTCAGTTTCTTGGCTTTCGGCGCAAAGCATTAAAGTTTGAACAAAAGGACTGAAAGATAATTGATCTTTAGTTAATTCATAGTTGCCACTAAGACTATTACAGTCTGTACTGCTGGAAACACGAGCATCTTCGTGGAAGCTTAAAATAAAGGCATTAGATGTTGCGGCCTTGATATTGCTGCCATCTTTCTTAGTTGTTTTAATCCATTCCCAAGATGTACCGGCTAATTCCGGGGTGACCACAATTTCTTCATTGTTGGTATTTTCAGTAATGGTGTTTTGATTATTGTTAGGGGGAGGGGTTGGAGTGGTCGGTTGACAACCAGTTATGATTAAGGAGGCGGTGACTAAAGAAAAGACGGAAAGGTTGAGGAAATAATTTTTGCTCATAAAATTTATTTTTAATGAAATATAAGGAAGTTTAGCATGTCTCACTTATTAAAAGAAGCATTTGATGAATGTATTACAGTTGGAGATTTGATTATTCTGGTGAGAAGATTTAGGCTAGATAATGTCTAAAGTATAAATCGGGAAACTATGAATAAAAAATATTTTACGCTGGGGCTAATGGGGGTTTTGTTAGCGGGTGCATGTAATATGAATTTTTTTGGGCAGTCGGGGAATTTGACCTGGCCTTTGGAAAAATCTTGGGAAAGGGAACAGTTATTAACTTTTGGTTTGTATGTAACCCCGGATGCTGAAAATAATCCGATAAATCCACCGGAGAGATTTAGCGGATTTCATACTGCTTTGGATTTGGAGGTTTTACCGGGTGAAGAAGACTCTGATGTTTCTGTTAAAGCAATTTGTACTGGTAAGGTAACTTTTGCTGGATCGGCTGAAGGATATGGAGGTGTTTTTGTACATACTTGTGTTTTGAATGAGGAAGTAGTTAGTGTTTTGTATGGTCATATGGATGCTGATTCTTTTCAATTAGAGGTTGGCGATGAAATACAAAAAGCTACTGAAATAGGCAAACTTGCTCAGGCTAAAACTGCCGCCAACGGCTATACTAGGAAACATCTGCATTTAGGAATTCACAAAGGAGAAATGGGTATATTTAAGGGATATGTTCAATCGGAAACCGAGTTAGGTGAGTTTATTGATCCGAGCAGCTTGTTGCCGAAATAATTGTTGAAATAAAAATTCTCTGAGATTTGTATGAAGCTTAAAGAGGTCTAATAGGATCTCTGTAATTTTTTGAAGCTTATATATGTCGAAGAGAATAAAATTGATAATTGCGGCGGTTACATTAGTTGCTGTGGGGGTTGGATATTTTGTTTTTGCTAGCGGGACTAAAAAAGTGGAAACTCGTTATATTACCGAAGAGGTAAGTAAGGGTACGATAGTTGTTTCGGTTGACGGTACGGGTCAAGTGGAGGCTTCCAATCAAATAGATATTTCTCCTAAAGTTTCTGGTGAAATTACTACTTTAAATATTGTTAAAGGGCAAAAAATTCTAGCCGGAGATCAAATTGCTTTGATTGATTCGTCGGATGCTCAGAAAAATGTCAGGGATGCTGCTTTGAATGTAAAAAATGCTGAGATAGCTTTGGAAAAATTAAATGAAACTGTTGATGACAATGATGTTGCGAAGGCTCAAGGAGAGTTGGAGCAGGCTAAATTAGCTTTGGAGGAATTGCTAGAACCTTTGGATGAATATGATTTGTTGACTGAACAAAATGATTTGGAAAAATTAGAGAGAGCAGTGCAAAAGGCTGAAGAGGATTTAGCCCAGGTACAAATAGATTCAGATCAGGAATTGGAAGATGTTTATGCTGATATATATAGTGCTATATCAAATGCATACTTGGAAATGCCTGAATTAGTTGATCATGCCTATGACGTTATGTGGGACAGTGTTAGACGTGAATCATATAAAAGTTCATTTATAACTTCTTTAGGTGATAAATCCACTTTTATCAGCGATTATGAATCTGACTACTATAATGCCTCGCAGGCATTAGACGCCAATTTTAAAAAATACAAGGATACTCCCAGAGAATCAAGTGATGAAGTGATATTTAAGTTATTAGAAGAAACTTTGCTTTTAGCCAAAGAGGTTTCTGAGGTTTTGGAAAGTTCTAGAAATTTATTGGATGCGCAAATTTCGAGTGATAATCTAACCTATTTTGCTACTACGGTGGTGGAACCGATGTTGCAAATAATTCAGGCTGATATTTCCACTATAAATCAGCAGATTTCTAATTTAGAAACAATTAAAGACAATATCGATAATATAATTCAAGAATTGCCAGAGAAAATTAAGGATGCGGAGGATGCCCTGGAAGATGCGCAGAGGGCGGTTGAGGAAAAAGAACTTTATTTGGAAAATTTAGAAAAAGGTCCAAGTGAAAAAGAATTGTTAAACGCTCAGGAAAATATTCGTCTAAAAGAAGTTGCCTTGGCTGAGCTTTATGAAGGGGCGGATCCATTGGATATTGAATCTCAACAATTGGTTATTCAGGAGAGAAAAAATTCATTGGCTGATGCTCAGAGTGAATTGGCGGATTATGTAGTCAGGGCGCCGTTTGATTTGGTTGTGGCGGATGTGCTGGCGGCAAAAGGTGATAATGTTAATACTGGTACGGGTTTGGCTACAGTAATTACGGAAAAAATGGTGGCGACTATTTCTTTGAATGAAATTGATATTTCCAAAGTAAAAGTTGGCAATAAAGCTACTTTAACTTTTGATGCGGTGGAGGATTTAACTATTGCCGGTGAGGTTGCCGAAGTTGATTTGATTGGAACGGCCAATCAGGGAGTGGTTAGTTATAATGTGAAAATTACTTTTCAACCACAGGATGAAAGAATCAAGTCGGGAATGAGTGTGAGTGCTTCGATAATTAGTGAATCTAAAGCTGATGTATTATTGATTTCCAGTGCCGCCCTGAAAACGGAAGGCGATACTTATTATGTAGAGGTTTTGGAGAATTCTCCTCAGGGTGGAAGTGCTCAGGGTGTGACATCTAATGTACCGCCTGTTCAGAAAACGGTTGAGATTGGGCTTTCCAATGATACTTCAACTGAAATTATTAGTGGCTTGGAGGAGGGAGATATGGTTGTTACTAGAACGGTTGCTGGGACAACTGCCACGACACCTGCTGCGACCACTGGTGGAGCAATGGGAGGTGGCGGGCCTACTACATTCGGTGGTGGTGGGTTTAGTGGTGGAGCGATGCCGGGTGGCGCTAGTGTAATGGGTGGGGGAGGTTTTGGGCCAAGATAAAAATTTATCTATATATGATTGAAATTAAGAACATTACTAAAAATTATACTTTGGGGGATGGAAGCGAAAGCCAAGTTCTGAAAGGCATTTCCTTTCAGATTAAAGATGGGGAATTTGTGGCAATTATGGGTCCTTCTGGTTCTGGGAAAACAACATTAATGAATATTTTAGGGGCTTTAGATTCTCCTTCTGGAGGTGAATACTTTCTGGATGGGCAGGATGTTTCTAAATTAAATGATGAGCAGTTGGCTGAAATAAGACGCAATAAAATAGGATTCGTTTTTCAATCATTTAATTTATTATCGCGTTCTACGGTTTTTAGAAATGTTATGTTGCCGCTGGTTTATGCTGAAGTGCCCTTAAAAGACCGATATGAGAAAACTAAAAAAGCTTTGATGTCTGCCGGGATGCCGGAAGATCGCTGGCAACATAAATCCAATCAGATTTCTGGTGGTCAGATGCAACGTGTGGCAATTGCAAGGTCTTTAGTTAATAATCCAACGATGATTTTAGCTGATGAGCCTACCGGGAATTTGGATAGTAAAACTGGAGAAATTGTGATGGGGACTTTTCAGAGATTGAATGAAAAAGAAGGCCATACAATTCTATTAATCACTCATGAACTAGATGTTGCGCAGCATGCCGATCGAATTATTCATATTAAAGATGGAATGATTTTGGAAGATAAGAAAACTACTAATAGACGTATAATAAATCACAACAATATTTTATGATGTTAACTGATTTATTTCAGGAAACTTATTCGGCAATTACTGCCAATAAAGCCAGATCCGCTTTAACAATTTTGGGAATTGTAATTGGTATTAGTTCTGTAATCGCCATGGTTTCAATTGGTCAAGGAGCTCAAGGATCAATTGAATCAAGTATTCAATCGATCGGTTCAAATTTAATAATTATTTCACCGGGGGCGCAAAGAGGGGTTGGTGTTCAGGTGAGTAGTGGGAGAGGTTCTGCGCAGTCTTTAACTATGGAGGATGCAGAGGCAATTGCTGAAGAAATATCATCAGTGGAGGCTGTCTCGCCGGAAATTTCTAGCCGGTATCAAGTGACAGCGAAGGGAACGAATACTAATACTTCAGTGGTGGGGACAACGCCAGATTATGTAGCCGTAAGAAATGTGGAAATTGCTGAGGGGAATTTTATCAGTGATTTGAATATTAAAAATATGGGCAAAGTGGCTGTGATTGGTCCAACTACTCGGGATGATTTATTTGGAGAGGGGGCAAATTCAATTGGTCAGTCGATTAGAATTAATAAAATTGATTTCAAAATTATTGGAGTGACAAAATCTAAGGGTAGTAGTGGGGCCAGTAATGCTGATGATATGATTTACATTCCTATTTCCACGGCCAGTAGATATTTGTCCGGAAGTGAGTATGTAAATAGTATTTATGCACAGGCAGTGGACAGTGAAACTTTAAGTGAGACGCAAACTGAGATTACTAATTTATTATTGCAGAGACATGATGTAACTGCAGAGGCCCCGGATTTTACGGCAACTAATCAGGCGGATATTGTGGCGACGGCTTCTTCGGTGACGGGGACATTTACAATTTTATTGGGGGCGATTGCTGGGATTTCTTTGCTGGTGGGTGGGATTGGAATTATGAATATGATGTTGACTACAGTTACGGAGAGAACCAGGGAAATAGGTTTGAGAAAAGCAATAGGAGCGAAGAAAGGGGATATAAGTTTACAATTTTTAGTGGAATCAATTACGCTGACTTTTTTGGGAGGGATAATTGGGATTATTCTGGGATGGTTGGTTTCCATGGGGGTGACTCAATTTGCGGGAATTAATACCAATGTGTCTTGGAATTCGGTGATTTTAGCTTTTGGGGTTTCGGCAGTGATAGGAATAGTTTTTGGTTATTATCCTGCGCGTTTGGCAGCAGCTTTAAATCCGATTGAAGCTTTACGTTATGAATAAATTTAATTTTAAAAATATATGAAAAAATTTTTACCGATAGTAATTACAGCAGTATTGGTTGGGGGTGCAGCATTTTATGGCGGCATGAGTTATTCCCAAAGTTTACAGACCAATACTTTTCAGGGTCAGGGGAATATTCAGGGAATGAATGGTGGTCAGATGGGGCGAGGAATGATGCCTGGGGGCGGAAGAACTTCAATGGCTGGTAATATGGTCAATGGGGAAATTATGAGTATTGATGAACAAGGGATAACTATTAAAATCCCTGATGGTGGCTCAAAGATTGTTTTATATGGAAGTGATTTGGCTGTTAATAAACAAGTAGAACTTTCTAAGCAAGACCTGGTTGTTGGTGAAAGTGTCGTTATTAATGGAACTACCAATACGGATGGAAGTGTAACTGCTAAATCCATTCAGATAGGTATGCCTGTCGGATTACCAGTTATGAATGGACAGGTTCCGGGTACGACTACAAATATTCAATAATTATTCTAATTTAAACTTCAATCTTTTTTCCAAAAAATCCAAGCCTCCCGGGATAATATTGAAAATGATTGGGAAAACGAATAATAAACCGGCGATAAAATAGGGCGCTACAAAACTTATTAGAATTCCTAAAATAGCGAAAATGGGAGTTAAAACCAGCCTGATGGCGGCTTGTTTTAAGTTGCGGGATTTGAGTTCCCCATTATCGATTTCTTTTGACTTAAGAGCGTAAAAGAACATGATTAAACCCATGGTGCTAACGGCAATCACATTTAATCCGTAGAAAACAATGGCGGTTTGAAGATGCGGGTAGCTTCCTAATAAATGTGCCGAGAAAGGAATTAAACATAAGAAACAAAGGAAAACCATGTTTAGAACCGCTAATTGCCGATTAATGTTAGTAACGAAGAAATGAAAAAGAGCATGATGACTTAGCCAGAACATGGCCAGGATGAAAAAGCTGAGGAAGTAACTCATAAATAAATCTCCCAATTCCAGAATTTTACCTAGTAGGTCAAAATTATTAATAGTTGCTCCATGCAATTCTGGGACTTTAATTTCTATGATTAATAAAGTCATAATAATGGCGAATAC
The DNA here is from genome assembly GCA_051657905.1 of Candidatus Altimarinota bacterium. Classification (GTDB taxonomy): domain Bacteria; phylum Patescibacteriota; class Gracilibacteria; order UBA1369; family UBA1369; genus JBOFLO01. Next base: position 13,658 of record JBOFLO010000029.1, read on the forward strand.
TGCATCAGAAAGCAGTTCTAATCTTAATTTGTTCATGTTTTGATAAAATATTTTGTCTATTATTATGGAAAAGCGGGAGAAAAACAATTTTTAAACTTGTTTTAAAGCCATAATTTTAGTAAATCTTTCTAGTCTTAAATAATTCTGATGTTGATACATTTTGAGCTGGAAAATGGCCTGAAAGTAGCTGGCTATCAAATACCGACAGTTAAATCGGTTTCTTTACAATTGATTGTGAAAGGTGGAGCGTCTTGTGATTTGGAGGGGAAAAGCGGGACGGCGCATTTGATGGAGCATATGCTTTTACAGGGAATTCCCAGCTTACCCAATGCGGAAATTTTAACTGAATATATCGAGTCCAGAGCGGGTTATGTGAATGCTTATACTAGTTTTGATACGGTGGAGCTGATTTTGAAAATGCCGTTTAAGTATTTGGAGGATGTGGTGAAAATTGCTGCGGAAGTTTTTTTTCAACCATTATTTCCGTTG
>JBOFLO010000030.1:0-27629 GCA_051657905.1 Candidatus Altimarinota bacterium
CAAACGAATATTCTCCGCTGTACTGATTATTTTCACCTCATCACTTCTCACCCCAGCATTAGCAACCGACACCGCAGTAGCTGTCGCCGTCCCACTATTTTCCGTACTCGCCACAATAAATCTCGCTCTACCCCCACCCAAAGTAAGTCTCTCCTGTCCGACAAATTTAAGTATCGGCAAAGTGGAATTAATACTTTCAAATTTCAAAGTTGCTTCAGTAAAACTGTCAGCTGTATTCACATTTCCATTAGCATCAATAGCTTCCACAATCAAAGCAGTTTGATCATTCTCACCTGTTCTCAAAACATTTTTCTCCAAATCTTCCAATCTCAAATTCAATCTAACAGTATTATCACTTCCATCCGGCACGCCATTCCCATCCAAATCAATTGGCATACTGATTATATCCTGCTCTATTGATTGATCTGATGATGTGGTCTCTTCACCTAAATCCTGTTCCTCTAAATTGGTTGCTGGACAGGCTGAAACAGTATTATCCATTGATAGGCTTTCCTGTGTTTTCTCCGCCCATTCCTGCAATGCCTGAAACCATTCGAAAATAATTACCGCTTCAAATTCATCTTCTTCACCCCCAGCCGGTGTATCACCACCCTCTACACCCTCAGTTTCTTCTCCCGTCTGACAAACCGGAATTTCTTCCGACCCAGGTAAAGTACAGTCTATTGGACTTCTTTCCACCTCCACCTGTTCGCCTGGAATATTTTTATTAAACTTCATGGTCAGCCCGTCGCTGGAACCTGAACTATTCAAATAAAGCACCTCATAACCTCTTGCTGAATCACTCAAAGGAGTAAATGGATTCAATCCACTACCCAAATAATGTCTTAAGGCATAATCATGCTTCTGATCTAAATCAAAGTTTTTCCAGGCCAAGGCATCATTCAGTTTTTGGCTCGCCACTGTCTGAATCTTTCCACCAGCTGTCATGGCGTCTTCACTCAATCCTCCCTGATCTAAAATCCCAGTCAAATAGCCGTTAATATTGATACTCTCTGCCGGTCCACTGTAGCCTGGGTTAACCTGAATTGCCGCTAATTGCTGTTCTAAATCGATCAGCTGTTGTCTGAATTCTTCTACATTTCCAACCCTATATGAATTTGGATAATAAATTTTCTGATATTCACCTTCATTATCCATAAAGGAAACATAGCGAGGTTTATCAATCGGTATACTGATTGCATTTCCAGTTCTAACATATACATAATCCTCATTAGCATCCTTCACTCCATTATTATTCAAATCACTGAAAACTGGATCGCCATTTGTATCCAATTTTGGAGCTTTTTCGTATTTACCATATTTCTCTCTTTCAGAAGCACTCAAACTTTGATCCTCAATAAATTGCCCATTAGCATCACGTGCCAATTCATAATTTTGTGCCAATACCGTATCAACTGTTGGCTCTTTATGATAAACCAAAGAATCCACTTTTGTCCCAGATAAAACTTCCACACGTAACACCAACTCCTTCACTCCTGGGATTACATTATTCAAATATCTAAATGGCTTATCTCCAGCTGATCCAGCATCTTCAAATTTACGCTGACTGGAAAGCAGCTGTTCTCCAACCTGCTGCCAATTCACCTGACCAGTCTGCTGATCAATTACAAAGAAAGAAATATTCCCTTCACCCTGATCATCCACAACGCCATTTCCATTATTGTCTTTTCTATCACCCGCCAAAAATTTAACCAACACATCCTCCAAACTAATATCAAGTTCACTCAAATTTGGATCAACAATAGCTGCTGTCAAAAGCGCAATATCTATTGGCGTCGTAACTGCATCTTCTGGTCCGTTCACACTTGGCACAGTTGTTTCAATAGTGCTTGGTGGTGCAGCAATGAAGTTTAATAATTTAATATCACTTGGACGACGATAAGCGGCTTCCTGTGGTGGAATTTCATTGTCATATTGAGCTTTCTCATAGGCATTGCTGGAAATACCAATCTTAAATAAATAATCTCTCACCTCATACATATATTCATCAAAACCCGACTTCTCTTTCATATCAAAACAAGCTGAATGATTGGTAGCCGTTTCCGGAACATTCGTAACTTCTTTAGTGCCACCCAAACTAAAAATCAATCTAGTGGCGATATAAGGAAAACATCTCTCCGGCTTTAATGCATTTTCTGAAAAACACCCCGCATAAGCATTATTCAGCTCTCTTTGTCTTTTCAAATATTCATACATAGGCTCTCCAGGTTTATTGCTCCATTGCCACAACAAACCTTCATAATCATTATCCTCATCACCAATTAAAATAAAATCAGGTAGTAAGCTCCACTCTTTAGGAATTTCCGGCGGCAATTCTTTATTTAAATTCGACTGTGAATCAAAAACCGTATTGGCATAAACCATTTGGCTGTTCTCTTCTCCACTTATTGAACCTCTATACAAACTACATTGAGCAATATTGGTGATTTGATCTAAAGGAGTTCCATTAATAAATAGGGGAGTAAACGGGGAAATCGGTCCCTCTATATTATCTAAAACTTGCTCCTTTAAAGCATCTGCTTGAGAAGGAAAAATAAATGACTGAATAATTGCAGCATAAGCCTGCGATTCAAAAGTTGAATTCTGATACCCGAAATTAATGAAAGGAATTTCCGGAATAGATATCTTCGTATTATCTGGGAAAACCCCATTCCCATCAGGCAAAACCGCATACCCACTTAAAGTTGCCCCCTTAATTAAATCAACCTGATATTGAAGTTTCTGCACATAATCATCCACTCTTTTTTCTACCGCATCATTTACCGCCTTTAAATAAATTCTGCTGAATTCATCTTTAGCAGCAATCAAGAAAGGAAAAGTTGTTAAATCAGTTTTATTCTTCCCTTCACTGTCTTTGTAATTAGTATCGTAACGGCCAGTTCCCATTGCCCACTCATTAATCTCTGCAAAGAAACGATCAAACAAATCATTATATTGTCTCAAAAATCCATCTATTACTTCTTTACTGCGAATATCCGGCAATGAATCTTCAATATCCAAATCCCCAGCTATATCTTTAATTGGATCAGCCGGATCCTCATCAAAAGATCCATCCTTATCATTGTCATTGTCATCAGTTCCATCTTCATCCACCACCGCATCTTCATCATCATCATTTACAGAACCTTCATCCACCCAATCGCTTCCCACTGGGAACGGGAAAATTCTTGGCACCCAAATTGTTCCAATTGGTAATTCTAATTCAATAAATGGAAAACTAAAAAAGTCTTCCGGATCTGTAGGATCTGGAGGGAAAGCGTCATTAAAAGCATCAATAATTGCATCTGGACTTAGGTCAGAACCTGCAATATCTCCAGCCAAATCAATTAAATTTCCCAAATCAGTAATCCCCATACTTAAATCACCCATATCCACTTCATAACCACGTGGCCAGAAATCCATATCTCCATCTAAACTATCATTGTCTTCATCGACATCACATTCACCCGGACATCCATCTCCATTCATGTCTCCAGGCCCATCCTCATCAATTTTCTTATCTAAATCCTTATCATTATCCGCCGAAGTATCCTCGTCCACGCGCCCATCTCTATCATTATCAATTCCCACAAAAGCATCCCCCTGATCTTCATCAATCCCCTCATCAATCAAACCGTTATTATCATTATCAACACCGTCAGTAACTTTATAAATTGCGCCATCTACCGTGTTGTAAAAATTCCCAGTTTTATAAATAGACCCAGCCTGACAATTGCTTAAAGTTGTTGGGCCTTCCGCCGGAATATTCCCACAAAATCCCCAAACCCCTTCCTCATCATTATCAATCTCCCCATCGCCATCATCATCCAAACTATTAACCAGCCCCTGCAATGGACTTCCTGGTTCCCCATCGGAGTCATCGTCATAACCATTGATAGCGTCTTCATCAACCTTGCCATCCCCATCATTATCAAACCCATCCCCTTCAGGAATACCGGATCCAGTTTCTTCATATAATTTTTTCGCCCAATGTTTGTTATAACGGAAATAAGAAATATCTTCCCAATACTTCAAATATTGCTGATAAGCAGGCAGTCCATCAACACTCATTAAATTAAATTCTTTCAATAAATCACTGTAGAAAATCTTTTTGGCAAAATCCGTATAATCACTTTCACCAATTTTATATAAATGGTTTTTATCTAGATACTCAGCCAATAATTGATTTCCCTCCGCCCCGCCCACCGGTGGTTGAATAATCCCATGCCAAACCTCCGCGCCCGGACTGTCTACCCCAGCGGCTACCACAAAATCCCCAGTCGCCTCATCATAAACATAATAAGGATTTATAAAGTCTGTATAAGGAAAAACCGAAACAAATTTATTGCCATTCTTATTCACCACCGGCAATGGGACATTCCCAATGATTACCACCCCGGCTAATCGATTTTTTTCAGTTAAAGTTCCATCCCCTTCCAAATATAGTTTTTCCAAAGCCATACTCACTTCTGCTGTATCCGCCCCGCTTGGAACTTTGATAATGGTCGTTTTTGTATATGGTAAACCTTTTGTTCCCTGACTTATGCCCTGAATATCACGTGCATATCGCTCAACTCTGGCTGATATTGTTGCTTCATTCAATAAACGAAAAGCCTGAGTACTATCATTGGCCAGCAAAGCTTCAATAGCCGGATTATGCGTACTACGCAAACCGTCAAAGTTCCCAATATTGTTAAATAAACTTTCCTCCACCAAAATCGTCACCAAATCAAATTCCGGCGCATCCGCCTGACTCTTAGTTTGTTCCGCCGCCTCTTTATTATCAAATTTCGGCAAAATTTCCCCCGTATTTCCAAAAACATTAACAGCCTGACTGTTTACATCCCCTCCAGCCTCCAATTCTATAGCTTGCGCCTGCACAGTAGGTACCAGACTAAGCAGTGTCGGGCTTGCCGAATTAAGGCTCACACAAAACAAAATCAGAGCACAAACAACTTTTTGAAATTTTATTTTAGAGAAAATCTGCATTCTTAAGCCTTTTTGTTTTTTATTTTGATGTACTAATTATACCAAAAAACGACCCTTTAAAAAACGCTCCCAGCCCGTTTTAAAGCCAAAAACCCCATTTACTCATTGACTGTAGTTTAAAAAGATTCCTGCCACCCATTTTTTCCTGATTACCCCAAATCCCCGACACCATAGCAATAACAAAAAATCCCCGCCTGCTCAGCTGAATAACCAATATTAAGTATATTTAACAATTTTATTGCCTCCACGTAAAGCGTTTTATTAAAAGCAACTCATATATGACTTATTCCAATCATCAATCTAAAATCAAAAAAACCGCCCGGTTTTGCAACCAAGGCGGTTTTGTTAGCTAATCCCTAGAGATTATCTAGAAAGAATATAAAGTGCAGTACCAGCAGCTGGAGTATAAGTACCATCTGCAGCTGTATTACAAACAGACATTACAGAAGCAGCTGAGTTGTTATCATTTGTATTTTCCATAATAGCACCAACTACATAGTTGTTTGCAGTTCGGCAATACATATAACTACCACCAGTACAGTCAATATTTCCATAGTCTTTAGCACCACCAGTTGGATCAGCCGGAGCATCACCAGCTTGGAAGTATGTATCAATTGCAGCTAAGTTGGAAACACAACCTACGATAGTTGCAGAGTTCGCAGGATAAGTACCATCATTATCTACTGCATATTGTTCAAGTGCAGTAACGATAGCGTTCAAATCCGCTTTTCTGGCAGCATCTCTGGCACGAGCTGGACCACCAAGTACCTGTGGTAACAAGGCTACAGCCAAGATACCAATGATCGTAATTACGATCAATAATTCAATTAAGGTGAAACCTTTTGAAGTTTTAACGTTTTTCATTTTTGTTTTTTTTGTTATGAATTAAAACATCATCTAATTCTACAACATTACGACCAATAAATCAATGATATCTAGTTATTTTGTCAACGATTCTGGAGTCTTAAGCTGTTGTAGTTAAATCTGTTAATTGGAAAATAGGTAACATAACAGCAGCCACAAGCCCACCCACCGTCGCACCCACCACCACGATAATCAACGGTTCCATTACTTTTGTTAATGCCGAAACTGACGTATCTACCTCTTCATCAAAGAACTTTGCCACCTTAGCCATGATATTTTCCAACTGAGCTGTTTGCTCCCCAACCTCAATCATGTTTACCAAAATATTTGGAAATAATTTACTGTTAGACATATTTTCCGCCATCGGAATACCCGCCTTCATATCTTCAGCAGTTAACAGTAGTCTACGTCGATAAACTTCATTACCCACAGCTGTAGAACAAATTTCAATTGCTTTAATAATCGGCACACCCGAACTTAATAGATTCCCAAAAGAGTGAGCGAATTTCGCCAAAATTGATTTTCTCACCAAATTCCCAAAAATCGGCAATTTGATCAAGAATAAATCCCAATAGTATTTTCCCGACTTGGTTTTTTTCCAAAATATTAATCCAAATACTAGCAATACAGACACTGAAATAATCACATACCAGTAACTTAAAGTGAAGTCACTCAAATTAATCAAAATCTGCGTAGGCAAAGGTAATGCTCTACCTGAATTGCCAAACAACTCAGACATTTGTGGAATTACCGCCACCATCATTACAAAAATTACAGCTACCATTAAACATAAAATCGCCACCGGATAAATTAAAGCCCCCTTAACTTTCCCCGAAATAGAAGCTGTTTTTTCCAACTCACTAGCTAAATCCTTCAAAGTTTTATTCAATTGTCCAGATGCTTCCCCGGCCTGCACCGCACCAATTTGCGATTCTGCAAATACCTCAGGAAAGTTTTCCATGGCTATAGAAAGACTGCTACCGTTTTCTACATATTCCGCTAATTTAAAAAGAGTTTTGGCCAACTTAGGTTGTTTTTCAGCCTGCACCGCTAATGTATTCAAAGATTTAATTAAAGGCATACCCGCATTAATCATCACCGCCATTAATCTGAAAGTAGTAGCCATTTCTCTTACAGAAATCTTGGTATGATCAATCAAGAAATCATTAACCTTATTGTAAGCATCAACCAATGCATTACCAGTCATTCTATTGGACAACTTGCTCTTACTTAAAAAGATTTTCTTCAAGTTTTTATCATCGGCCATACCAATATCCATCACGATATTACCGCGTTTTTCGTCTTTATCTCCTACTTGAAAGGTTTCATGACTCTCAATATCTTGATAGAAACCCTTTGATTGTCTTTCAGCCATAACTTTAATAATTAAATTTCCATACGTTTAGAAACTCTATAAACCTCATCTAAAGAGGTAATTCCATCCAAAGCTTTAATAATCCCGGCCTGTTCCAAATTAACCATCCCGGTTTTCAACGCCGCTTTTTCAATTTCAATTGATCCGGCTCTTTCCAAAATCATTTTTCTAATCTGATTATTCATACGCAAAATTTCATATAAACCGACACGACCCTTATATCCAATCCCATCACATTCCGCGCAGCCACCCTTTTTCGGCTTGAAGAAGGTTAAATTCTTCAATCTCTCTTCATCAAGTAATCCTTCCGTACTCAAATTATTCAATGATAATTTCACTCTTTCTAAAGTAATATTATCCGGCTGATCAGCTTCCTTACAATTTTGACAAAGTCTGCGCACCAAACGTTGAGCAATAATCATTTCAATAGTTGCAGCCATCAAAAACGGCGCAATTCCCAAATTATCAATACGAGTCAAAGTTTCCACCGCACTATTCGTATGGATGGTAGAAAGTACCAAATGACCAGTCAATGACGCTTCAATCGCAATCTGAATAGTCTCTTTATCACGAATTTCCCCCACCATCACTATATCCGGATCCTGACGTAAGGAAGTTCTAAGTCCATTGGCAAACGTATAATCAATATCCGCATGCACCTGACTTTGGTTCAATCCATCAATTTGAATTTCCACCGGATCCTCAATAGTCAAAATATTCACCGCCACACTATTTAAACGATTCAAACAAGAATACAAAGTAGTGGTTTTACCCGAACCAGTTGGTCCTGTAGTTAAAATAATTCCATTCGGCAAACTCAATGCTTCATTCAACAAATGATAATTATGCTGATCCAATCCAAGTTCCGGCAAGTCCGGAATTTTACGTGATTTATCCTGAATACGCATTACCACCTTTTCACCATTCACAGTTGGTAAAGTGGACACACGCAAATCCATCTCACGATTATCTTTGGTAGTAACCTCACAGCGTCCGTCCTGCGGAATTCTCTGTTCATCAATTTTCAAATTCGACATGATTTTAATTCTGGAAATCACTGCCGGATGAATATTTAGCGGATATTCCACAACTTGTCTCAGCACACCATCAATTCTATAACGAATACGAACAGTATAAGTCTCCGGTTCAATATGAATATCCGAAGAGCGTAATTCCAAAGCATAACTAATAGTATTCAAAACCATTTGCGGCACGTTCCCGCCCAAAATCGCTTCCTGCAGCAATTGCAATTTACTATTTGTCTGCCCGTTAGTTTGAGGGTCGAAATTCACGGGAGCAGCAACTGGCGTAGGGGAGGCAACTATAGGCGCACCCATCTCTGCAGTAACTGCATTTAATAACGGGGCATTATCTGGAGTTGCTCCAGCTGTTTGATTTTCTGATTGTAAAGGGTTTGGATTTTCCATTTTTTATTATTGAGCGATAGCCTCAGTCTGGCTGATCGGTTTTTGAAAATAAGCACTCATTTGTATTGAAGCGTTTACACTTCTTGTTCCCATTGCCGGGCCTTCTTCAGCAATTTCCCCAAAGGAAAGACCTAAATTATCAATACTCAGTAATCTGGTTTTATTAGTCAAATCACCGCTGTTTTCCACATATTTTAGAAAATTCTCCACCGCAATCTCAGTACCACTTACGCTCATTGATAAAGGAAGAACAGCATAATTATTTTCTTCTGTAACAATCGGTGTATTAAACCTTAAATCACTTAGGAAAATTGGATTAGTCAAAGTAGTATTTCTCAAAAAGTAACTGTCCAATTCTCTAGCCAAAGCCGTAAAGTTTTCACTAGTAGGTAAAATCTTTTCAATAGCTTGATTTACAGTGGAATTTTGCAATTCCAAATCATTACGCAAATTTCTATAATTGGTGCTGGCTAAATCACTTTTAACTCTCAAGTCATTCAAATTTGCCTCACCCTCACTTAAATTGGCTGTACTGGTTTGATATTCCATAAAACCGTTATAACCATAGTATCCGCCAATCCCAACTGTTAGAAGAATAGCTACTATGTAGTATCCCACAGTTTGATTAAGTTTCTTTTTTGTTAATACTTTCATCGCCATAATTATTGGGGATTATTGGTAGTATTTATTAATGTATTTGCAATTCCAGTCGCAGCTTCTGCATTTTCCGAAGCTGGAGTTAACGCCGCCGTACTATCACTTGTTGAACTATTCGATTCTGCATTGGCATTTGGATTTCTTCTAACTGGTGTAGAACTTTCAGTAACTTCAGCCAAATCAACCACTGGCCCATTACTTAAAGAAAATTTCCCATCTTCTAAAACTAATTCCAGTCTAAAATTCATCTGATAACTCATGCTGCCATTTTCATTTTCGGTTCTGCTAACAGGGAAAGAGCGATTTGAAGCTTGTTTGAATTCAGGAGATGCTTCAAATTTTTCAATCAAAACGGTAGTTACTGCACGATTGGTACCGCTGTCTGTTAAGTTTAATCCGCTTAAAGAAACTTTATGACCGAAGGCGTCAAAACTGTAACTGCTATAGCTTGTTCTACTGTTATTGTTGTTACCAGCATTATGATCTCTATCCACACCGCTGGTAATTTCATCAATTCTATTTAATACCTCTGACCAAACCACTCTATTTTCGCGTAAATCAGAAATCACCGCCAAATCCACCTTAGTGGCTGCCAGCAAATTCCCCACAAAATTTTCAAATGAAGCACTAGCCCCTGGATCTTCGCCGGTAATATAAGCATTCATTTCCCTTTCCAAAGTCCCAGTATCTTTACGGCTCAAATTACTGATCAAAGCATCATTGCCCACCAATTCCTGCGTACTTTCAATAAAAATTAATTCTCTTTTCATCGCATCACTTGCTAATTCAGCATTATCTAATTGTTGATTTTGTTTTTCTTCACTAATTGTTTGTTTCAAATCCACTTGCGCTTTCGCCGCCAATAAAGACTCATCCACTGCATCTTCACCTCTAACTGGATAATTTTTCACTACAATTGATGGAACTAAATTTTCCTTTGCCCCTGCCATCATTTCAATCAAAACAGTTTTAGAATCGGCAATTTCTGCTTCCAAAGGCTCTCTTTGATTCACTGTAATAGGATTTTCCAAAGCTTTTACATTGTCGAACAATCTAGTAGCTTCAAACCCAAATTGAGTTAAATAAAGATTTCCAGTCAAATAACGATATTTGTTATAAAGCGTTTGTACAGAATTTAAACTCTGATTAGTCGTAATGATCTGGCTGCGCAAATTACCTTCAAATTTCCATTCATATAATCCAGCTAAACTTAAGCTTGGATTTAATTGATAAAAGAAAAACCCATTTACACCCAAGGCGACTATCATCAATAGAGCAAAGCCAATTCTCAGTAAATTCAGTCTCTTCTTAGCTTTTTCTAGCCCTTCCTGCTCCAAAGTCTTTTCTAAAATTTTTGAACTTCCCAACAATTTATTCATGTCAGGCTTGCTCAAATTAATCTTTTGAGCAGAAACATTTTCCAATAATTTACTTCCACCTGCTTTTTCATCCAAAGCTGCATTCTTAAAGAAATCCACATCTTCCACTTCGGATTTTTTATCAGCAATCTTATCCACAATACTTGGGGTACCACTCACCGAGTATTTAGCTGCTTCTTCAGCTTTTTTGCCTTTGCTAAAGCTATCCAATTCATCCTTGGAAATATTTAAGGCCAACATGGCCGGAGTAGATTTTAAATTAACCATACCGCTACCCATCGGCTTATTTGCAGAATTTTCCGGCTTATTATCATTTATATTTCCAGATCCCAAATCCAACTTCGCTACCGCAGGTTTCGGTAATCCTTGTTCGCCGGTATTGGCGCTAATGGCATTTTCTGGCTTACCCTCAGGCAGTTTGCCTATTGAGTTGTCAGGTAATTTTTGGTCTTGATTGTTTGTTTCCATACACGTGCTTAATAGAGTGCATAAATTTATCTAGGAATTATATCAAATTTCACCCCTTTCGTCCAGCACCTGAACTAACCCTTATCCAACAAGCCCCCCCGTCCCCAAAAAATGTTAAAATTTCCACCAAGCTCGTAGCTCTGAAATAGACCTTTCTACAAGGCGCAAGCAAAAAAAACCTCGAGACAGTGTGACAACACGGCTCGAGGTTTTTTATTGCGCAGCAACGAAGTAGAAAGGTCTATTTCAGAGCTACGGGATTATTTTAGTTCTACAGTAGCACCTGCTTCTTCCAATTTCTTCTTCATGTCTTGAGCTTCAGCTCTAGGCACACCTTCTTTCATAGGTTTTGGAGCAGCATCTACCAAGTCTTTAGCTTCTTTAAGACCTAAACCAGTTAATTCACGAACAACTTTAATTACACTGATTTTTTGTGCACCACCGCTAGCTAAAACAACAGTAACATTTGCTGACTCTTCAGCAGCACCGCCGGCAGCAGCACCACCAGCAGCAACCATCATAGGAGCAGCAGCGCTAACTCCAAATTTTTCTTCCATAGCCTTTACAAGGTTGGAAAGATCGATAACTGAAAGTTTTTCCACCATTTCGATGATTTTTTCAGCATCTTGGCTTAACTTAATGTCTGACATTTTTTCAATAATTAATAAAATATATACGTTTAAGCTGCAGTCTGTTCAGAACCAGGTGCATTTTCAGCAGCAGGTTCAGCAGATGCAGTTGCTTCAGCAGCAGGAGCTGCTTCAGCCGCAACTTCAGCCTTAGCTTCAGTTGCAGGGGATTTTTCGGACAATCCTTTGATAACCATATAGAAACCAGTAAGAGGTGATTTCATAGAACCAACCAAACGAGCAAGTAATTGTTGTTTTGAAGGTAATGAAGCAAGCTCTACAGCTTCTGCTTGAGAAATTAATTTCCCATCCAAAATACCACCAGTTAAAATAACTTTTTTCTCAATAGTATCGCCAAAATCTTTGACGATTTTAGAAGGAGTAATTGTATCCTCATCGTAGCCGATAATAGCAGCGATTGGACCAGTTAAAACTTCATCAGTTACTTCCGGTAAATTTTGATTCTTAGCAGCCAATTTCATCAATGTTTTCTTTGCTACAATGAAATCTACATTTTTCTCATGTAATTTGCTGCGTAGCATAGTCACATCTTTTACAGCCATACCTTTGTTTTCTGCAAAGTATACTGACTTGGCCTTGGAAAATTTTTCTTCAAGGTCTTTTAGGATCTGGCCCTTTTTTTCTTTTGTAATTGCCATAATTGACCAAATTTAATAAAAACTCAATTGTCATGAACAGTTGAGTGCTTTACTTCTTATTCCAATTTTTGTCTGGGAGCTTAACCTTGGCTAGGCACACAGCAGAAATTTGTCTTGGGAATAACTAGTTTTGCGTCTCGGTAGGGGATTACGGCACGACCTATTCCGCGCCTACCTACTGTCTCTGACGTGGCCTAATTTACCTACAGTCACACCAGAAGTCAAACTTTTTTTCCTTTCCAGTCATGATGCTAGCCAAATCTCCCATTCTCTACTAAACTTGGCTTAATTAATTCCGCAAGCATGTCCTCCCTCCAATTAATAGCTGACATCCAGAATCACCTGGAAAACGCCGCTCAAAGCGGTCAAATTCCTCTGATCACCATTCTCGGTCCAACAGCTTCAGGCAAAACCGCTCTTGGCATAGCCCTAGCTAAATATTTTCATGGCGAAATCATCTCCGCCGACTCCCGACAAATCTATCGACAAATGGATATTGGTACAGCCAAGCCAACCGCCGCCGAATTGCAAGAAGTGAAGCACTATTTAATTGACGCCTTCAACCCCGACCAAGAATTCAGCCTAGCCGACTTTAAAAAACAGGCCGAATTTTTAATCAGAAAAATTTATCAACATGAAAAAGTCCCTTTCTTAGTCGGAGGGACAGGCCTTTACATTAGTTCGGTTACTCAAAATTATCAATTGCCTGAAGTCCCTCCCAATCCAGAATTAAGACAAAAACTCGAGGATTTAGCTAAACAGGAAGGCAAGCAGGCTGTTCACGATTTATTAAAGGAAATTAACCCCCAGGCCGCCCAGCAAATTCATTTTAATAATCTTCGCTATGTAATTCGCGCTTTAGAAATAGCAATCCATAATCAAAATTCCCTTAATCAAGCCCACGCCGGCAATACAGTTAAACCCGACTTCGATCTCCCCATTGCGCCGTTTTTTATCAGCATTGATTGGCCGCGCGACCAACTTTATCAAATGATTGAACGGCGTATAGACCAACAAATTGAAAATGGCCTAATCGACGAAACCCGTCGCTTACTTCAACAATACTCGGCCTCTCTACCTGCCATGTCCTCACTCGGTTATCAAGAAATCGCCATGTTTTTGGCCGGACATTCCACCCAGGAAGACGCCATCAATTTATTCAAACAAAACACTCGCAATTATGCCAAAAGACAATTAACTTGGTTTCGCCGATTCAAGCAGGTATACTTGATTCCCGGTGCCGAACTCCAGTCCATTATAGCTGAATTAAAAGCCCTAAAACCTCAAAATGACCCGATCAATTCTTAATCGAAAATGGAATCTTCTCCCTCAGGACTCTTCCCTAAATATTATTTATAATATTTTGAATAATCGCGGCATTTCTGAAGCTGAAAAAATCAACACTTATTTAAATCCAAGTTACAAAAAAGGTTTTCACAATCCATTCTTGATGAAAGACATGGACAAGGCCGTCGCCCGCTTGAAAAAAGCCATAGATAATCAAGAAAGAATTATCGTTTTTGGAGATTATGATGTGGATGGAATTTCCGGAACCGCCGTTTTGGTAAATGCTCTCAAACTCTGCGGAGCGAATGTTTCTTATCGCCTACCTCATCGCGTCAACGACGGTTATGGTTTGAATATTAAATTCATCGATGAATTCAAAGATAAAGACATCGGCGTATTAATTACCGTCGACTGTGGAATTTCCTGTAAAGAACAAATCGCCGAAGCCGCTCGCCATAATATTGATGTAATCATCACCGATCATCACACCATCCCAGAGCAAATTCCCGAACAGGCCTATGCCATTTTGCACCCCAAACAACCAGGCTGTGAATACCCATTTAAAGGCCTAACCGGCTCAGGCGTAGCCTATAAACTAGCCACCGCCCTGATCACTGAAAAATTCTCCGGCGAAGCTCGCGACAATATTATTTATTCTCTTTTGGATTTAGCCAGTTTAGGAACCGTAGCAGACATCGGTCCACTTCTGGACGAAAATCGTATTATTGTTAAATTCGGTTTGGAAGCGATGCAAAAAACCCGTTGGCCAGGTCTGAATTTATTATTATCCACCTCCGGCGTTGATCCTGATCAAAAACTTGATGTCAGCGTAATTGGCTTTAAAATCGGCCCCCGCATCAATGCCGCCGGCCGTATCGACAGTCCCTATTACGCTTTACAAATGCTCCTTCACGATGGTGATGAAGAAAAAGGGAGAAGTCTGGCCGCCCATTTGGAAAAACTCAATCAAGATCGTCAGCAATTAGTTTTTAAGGCTTTAGATGAAGCCGAAATTAAATACACCGCCCATGCGGCCGATGCTAAAATTTTCATTGCCTGGAGCCCAGACTGGCATGTGGGAATCCTTGGCTTAATCGCCTCCAAAATGGTGGAGAAATACAATCTTCCCGCCATCGCTTTGCAAGAATTTGATCAACATTTAGTCGCTTCTTTCCGCTCTAATGAGTCCTTAAACGCCGTTGACCTACTCAATTTTACTAAAGAGCATTTAAGCCACTTCGGTGGACACGCCCAGGCCGCCGGCTTCTCTTTACCCAAAGACAAACTTCCAGCCTTCATCGAAGCCGCCAATCAATTCGCCGAAGAAAAGTTGCATGATTTTAATTTCGAAAAAGAATTACCTCTGGAAGCCGAACTGACCAAAGATGACATCAATGATAATTTGATGCGTTTACTCAGCCAAATGGAGCCATTCGGAGTGGGGAATGAAAAACCACTTTTTTTAATTAAAAATGTTCGCTTGGCAGACTTGAAAAGAGTAGGTAAAGAATCCAATCATTTGCATTTCTGGACAGACACCGGGGCAGGGAAGTTCTCCAGTATTTCCTTCAAAAACGGGGATAAAATGGCTCAGTTACAGGAACATCAGGCTCTTGACTTGGCATTTTACCTGGAAAAAAACATCTGGAATGGTCGCGAATCTATTCAATTTCAGGTAATCGATTTCCGTCCTTCCAGCACTTAGTAAAATCTTCAATTTCAGCATCAGATTGACTTTTTCGGCATTTTTGTTAAAGTATGACCTTAATTTTAAGTTATCTATATGGAAAATCGAAATTCCAACCCTGATTTGGCTAATATATCGCAAAATTACACCACTTTGCATTTGGGCGATGCTGCCATCTCTGCCATTGAAAACTGGGAAATTTTAGCTGCCGCTTTAAGGAACGCTAGCCCTGAGCAAGGTTTGTCTGGCGATTTAGCTAAAAACTATACAGATTATCTAGATTCTATTAATGAAGCTATTCAATGGTATTCCAGTCATCCATCTAGATTTGTCCAAATCAAAACATTTCTTCAACAAAGTTTCCAAAATCTCTATGCTACAAAGCAGACTTTTCTCAGTTTGGATCAAGAAGATTTCTTTTACGAAAGTTTGTCTAGAATTGGAATTGGTGTGACTGCTTTTAATAAATCGGATTTTGAAAATATTTTTTTAGATAAAATTAAGGCATTCCGCCAAAGTCAAAGCGATATCTCCAGTATTCAAAATGATCAAAACAGTTTGTCTACTACAGCCGCATCTGGTTTATACAGAAAAATCGCAGATCCTAACACTGGAAGTTTGAAGGATGTCACAACCACTAATGGGCAACATTCAGGTAATGGTTTTGCTGCAGTTTTTGAGGATGAACCAACTAATCCCGAACGTTTCGATTCTGAAGTTACTGTTATTAAATCCTCTCCTGTTGGCCAAAGAAAGCCTAAAAAGGTTGAAACCATCATGGGCTTAGGTGATGAAGAAAGTGATCCTGTGAACAGAGCCAGAGTTCGCCGAAGAGCAGCTTCTCGACGTGCTCTTACTTTTCAGGGACTCGGTGCCATAAACCCTGATCATAATGACCGTCCAACACCTATTCAACCAATACCAATTACCGCTCCATCAGGCTCAAGACCAAGCACTATTCAAGAATCTGTAGAGCAGGCCGTAAAAGCAGTAGGAAGAACAATAACTAGAACTTTCCCTGCGGTTCAAAGCGATGTCCCGGCAGAAGCTGGTTTTAGTTTTCCAAAGGATTCTCAAGCCACCATGCATAGCATCCCTACTGAAGCTTTATTACATGCCGCCGGTCTTGATAAATCAAAAATTGACCTAGACGAGCCAACTACAGTAGATGAAACAGTTTCAACAAAACAAGAAATTTCAGTCGAAGAAAAAGCACCAGTTAGCCGTAAATCTCTTGTAACTTCCAATTCTCAAGCAAGTTTTGCTGATCATATTGAAGATATTCATATTGGCGCTCAGCCAGAAGGCTCTCTCCCTCCAGAAAGTAAGGTGATATTTGATCCAAATCGAATCTCTCAACCAAATATTGAGCAATCTACTCCAAAAGTAGAAAGAGATTCTAGCTCAAAATTGCCCTTCGCTCCCACTCTTTTAGATCCAGCTACAATTAATGCTGGAGATCTTCAGCACCCACCTTTAATTCCTCAAGATCTACCTCTTGAAAGTGTTTCTCCATGGAGTAATCGTTCAAAGATGGCCGTATTGATGCATGAAGTCGATCCGATTAGTCACCCGACTACCCAGCCTATTAGTCAAAATCAACAAGAAGTTGAGAAATTGCTGCAGGACAACAAAGTAGCAAGCCCTATGGACTACCTACGCAGCCTACCGTCTAGTCACTTTGATCACCCAACTGAACAGTCACAAGTTAAAAAGGGCTTCTGGAAGTCACTCAAAGAGTCTGCCAAAGAAACTTGGAATTCTGCTAAAAAAAGCCTCTCCAATTTCAGCGAATCTATTGGACGCAAATTCAAAAAAGCAGTTCCAATTGCTATTGGAGCCGCAGCCGTAATTGGTGGTTTATTCTTTGCTTTCAAAAAGGATGCTGTTCAAAATGATAAACATACTGATCAAACTAATATTAATACTGCGCCGTCTGCTGTTAATTCGACAGAAAATAGGGTGGAAGCTCCTGCCCCAAAATCAGTGGTTAGCCCCAACCAAACTTCTGACAATTCTGAAAATACTATCTACAAAATAGATCAAGATAGCCCTGCCTTTCAGGCTTACGTTACTCGTTTAGAAAAACTTAAAGTCAGTGGTATCGCCAACATGATTAGGGAAATTGCTCCTCAAGTACAGCTTCGTCACGCCGCTACTTCAACTTTACAATCCAAATATCAAGCCAATAATCAGGATTTTTTAACCGGCGATGAATCAGTTGACCAGCAACGTGCTGAGATTTTCAAAGAATTCTTGGAAACTGCCTTGGAGGCCAAATATTCTAATTCAGGCATCAATAATTTCGTTAAAGTACATCAAAGAATTTTCGATTTGTATTTGAGTGAAGGTACTTGGCGTCCTGAATGGAAGGAAACCAAAAATCTTTATGATGCTTTTGTTCAGCCTTTGAAATTGCAAAAGGAAGCGGATATTGCCGGCTTCAAACCAAACTCAGATTTGAGCGAGAACGATGCTTTGCGTGCTATTAAAAAATCAGTTCCAAGTTTTTACGAATTTTATCAGCAAGCCATTGATCAAATGGATGAAGATCCGTCTGAATACAATGATCTTAATTCCATTTCCACCAAAACTTGTCAAAAAATCAAATTGGTAATTGATGCCTACGTTGGCAGCCCAGATCGCAAAAATGGAGGTTATTTCGTCCACAATGCTTGGTGCGCCGACCCCTCTCGTGAAGGCTTATTTAAAGAAAGTTTGAGAAAAACAGTTCCTGTTCGTAAATCCCTTGGTAGCTCAACCAAGCCTATTAACTATACTCCAAAAGCCACTCCAGCTACTCAACCAAAACATACTTACAATCAAAGTAAGTCAAATTCAATCAATAAAACAGCACAATTAAAAACGCCTACTCAAAAATCCTCCACCCTTAGAGATGCTGATGCACTTAAACAGCAAATTCCTATGTACTCTTGGAGAGAAATTCTTAAAGGATATTTCTGGGGATAGTAATCAATGCTCTTCCCGAAAACCACTCTTAGGGCTTTGACAAAAATGCTAAAAAGTTGTAAAATAAAAAGATTGTAATTGCCTAATTTTGCTTATCCACAGGTTTAATGAATAGAAATCAACAGGACATAATTAACATGATTGAAAGTAGTCAGAATATTCTGATTATGCCCTCTACTCCAGTAGATGGAGATTCTATTGGTTCATCATTAGCCCTGTATTTGGGACTTAAAAAGCTTGGTAAACCGGTAACAGTAGTTTGTGCAGACCCGATTCCGGAAGTTTATCAATTTCTCCCAATGATGAATGCCATCACTGATGAATTTACTCCAAACCCGGACTTCATCGTCACCCTAGATACCGCTAATTCTGAAATAGATTCGATTCAAAGCCACTTGGAGAACAATAAGGTGAATATAATCATCACAGCTAAAAAGGGCCGCTTTAGCGCCAATAATGTTAGTTTCAGCCATGGCCCGAATAAGTATGATTTGTTAATCACAGTAGATACCGCCTCTTTGCAACAATTAGGACGTTTCTATTTTGATAATGTACCACTTTTTACCGAAATCCCCGTTATTAATATCGACCATCACGCCTCCAATGAAAGATTCGGTCGTATTAATCATGTCGATATCATGAGCTCTTCCACCACCGAAATGATCCAGAGTATTCTGGAAGAATTGGAGGAAAAGCATTCCAAAGAGCTTATTGATGCTGAAGTGGCTACTCTTTTAATGGCCGGGATTATTACCGATACAGGTTCATTCCAACATTCCAACACCACCCCTCGCTCCTTTTCCAATGCGGCCAAACTAATCCGCCGTGGGGCCCGCCAACAAGAAATCATCCAGCATGTCTATAAAACCAAACATCTCAGTACATTGCGTTTATGGGGAAGAGTTTTAAGCAATATCAAAGTTGAAAAACCATATCGTTTCCTTTGGTCAGTGATTACTAAAAAGGACTTTATGGAAACTGCTAGTAAAGCAGATGAAACCGGTAATATTATTGATGAATTAATGTCCAATGCACCGGATACTGATATCGTTCTCTTGCTTAAAGAAAAAGAGGGTAATGTCCTTTCTGGATCCGTCCGCGTTTTAAATGACCAAGTCGATGCCAGTGAAATAGCCGCCCATTTTGGCGGTGGCGGGCATACTAAAGCCGCCGGTTTCAAAGTCAAAGACAGCGATTTCGAAAAAGCAGGCCCAGTAATTATTGAACATATCAAACATTACCAAGCCACTCGCCTAAAACTAAACCCCGACCTAAATCAAAATAATATTCCTGAAGAAACTCCTCCTCAAACCGGCGCTTCCAAAGTAACTCTTTCCAATTCCAAATCAATTCCAACCGCCGATTCTTCCACCCCCGCCACAAAATCCATTTCAAAAAACTCCACTCAAAGCGAGCGCCTAGAACCCGGAACACTCTACAAATTTGAATCCTAAGATTTCAAATAATCTCTTAATAAAAGGGGATAGTCGGTAATTATTCCATCCAATTTCAACTTTACGGCCTGATCCCAGTGTTTTTCCTTATTGGCAACATATACAAAAACTTTATAATTTTTCGCTCTGGCAAAATTTATTTTGCTTTTGTTAATCACAGCTAAAGAAAAAATCATATATTCTGGCTTAATCTTTTTTGCTACATAATTTTTCAGTAATTTCCACATCACATTCATGCCAATCAAAATCCCAATTTTCCCTTTATAGCCAATCTTTCTTAATTGGCTCAAAACAAAAGGATTATAAGAAATCACCACCACCTTTTCTTCCAATCCATATTTTTTAATCACATCCAAAAAGGTCTGAGCATAGAACTTGCGGGTCAGAGTTAAGGTTTTCAATTCACAGTAAATAACTGTGTCTTCAGGCAAAATTTTAATAATTTTCTCAAAGAAATTTTTCTTAACTCTGGGATGATGCAAATAATCATGCTCCAGAAAAAATGTTTTAGAAAAATGACTCATCCGAATATCCATCTCAATCGACTTAATGTCATTTTTCAAAGCAAAATAAAAAGCATCCAGAGTATTTTCCTTATAAACTCCTTTGCTTCCCCCTCGATGAGCCACAATTTCAATTTTAGAATTTTTCACTATTCAGTCTTAAGAGGGAGAGTAAGTCGAATATCTTCTTCTTGCGTCACAGCCTGCGGGCTTTCCTCAGTGTCAGCAGGTGGCGGAGTATTTGGTCCTTTTACATCCGGTGGATTGCTCGGACCATTGCTAAATGGCACTCCCAATTTTTCTTCATTATTATTGGTCTCAGTGCTTTGATTATTAATTTCAGGCTGTTCAACATTTGTTTGGCAACCGGTTAATATCATTGAGAAACACAAAATCGCTGCTAAAATTAAATTTTTCATATTGCTTTTAATTTACCCATCTAAAATCCTCGCCCAGTATATAAAATAAATTCGGAAATTTCCAATTTAAAAATTACTGACCCGGCCTTCTTTCAGTGCTAAAGCCGTTTTTGAATCTCTTTCATATTTTAAAGTAATATCCAATTGCCCAGAATAATAATAATCAATTGGGCCAGTTCCAATACCAATAGTATCAGTTTCAATCACAATACTTTCTCCAAGCATCTCCAAAGCTTTTGCTCCCTCGCCCTTTACCAACAGTAACTTTCTCACTTCAGATAGCAATTTTTCTTCATCTTCATAAACCTGATTTGCTCCAGCACTTAAACAATTTGTTTCTTCATTGGCAGCACTTGAAGCCCTAACACTACCTAAAATATAACGAATTTGTTCATTCAAATAAGCACTCAAAACTCCATCCCCACTTTGCCCATAAATCACTAAAATTTTCCCATCCGGCATTTCAAAGTAACTATCCCGTAGTCCGCTACTAGCCAAAGTTACTGATCCATAAGGCAATCCATTTAAATCTAAAAACTGTTTACTCGCCCCTTCTTCATACTCAATCCCATTCAAATAATCCGCCAATTTTAATTTTGAAGCATTTTCATCCACCGCAATCACCAATGACGCACTATCCGGATAAACTCTGGCAAAACTAACCTGCCCATTAGCTTTATCCTGTTTCCATAATACAAATTGTCCATTATAGCTTGATTTCTCCCAATCCTGCGGATATTTCAGTCTATAGCCCGCTGTAAAGTTATTACAAGCCGGCCAATTCTGACTTAAAGGAAATTTATCCAAATTATTTTCCCCCGCTAGCATCAATCTATAAATCACTTCAGCAAATTCTCCTCTGGTAATATTTTCGCCCGCTCGCAAATTCAAATCCTCAGTTGGCTCTAAAACCTGCTTATTAAGCAAGAATTCCACATATTTAAAATACCAATCAGAATTTTTTACATCCTCAAAAATCACTTTTTCTCCACTCGAATCAGCTATATCTCCATTTAAACCAACCGTAGCAATCTTCAAACTTTCCGCCACATTAATTGGGTTGGCCGGCTTAAAAGTCCCATCTTCATAACCTTCTACTATCGTGGTTTGAAAACCTCTTTTCACATAATCAAAAAACCAGTCCGAACTTTTCACATCCGCAAAAGCCATTTGCTCACTATTGCTATTTTGATCTGCCTTTTTCAAAACATCTCTACCAATAAACAAAATTTTTAATGCTTCAGCTCTATTAATTGTTTGCTCAGGCTTAAAAGTCCCATCCTCATAACCTTTTATCACACCTTTTACCTTTAAGTACTCAATCGCCGGATAATGCTGATGATTTGCTCCCACATCATTAAAGCTGGCTGCCTGAGCACCTAAGCCCAGAGGCAATAAACCACCTGCCAAGCTGATTAACAGCATTTTTCCTAATAATTTTTTCATCAAAAATTATTTAGCTAATTCTTCCTGTAAAATCTTTTCAAAATTTTCTTGTGGTAGGGCGCCTCCAACAAACTTCTTGTTGATAAAGAAACTAGGCGTTCCCATTACTCCGAAACTTTGTCCTTCCTGAGTTTGTCTGGTAATTTTTTCAGCATATTTTCCTTCCGCTACACATTGATTCAAAGCTTCTGCATTAACTTTAGCAACTACAGCAATATCGGCAAGCGCTTTGGTTACGCCCTCTTCAGTTGTATTGGCAGCCTGTACGGTAGCCAGAAAATCACTTTGACGATCAAACAAAGCATCAACCATTTGATCATATCTTCCTTGATCGGCCGAACACTCAGCCGCTTGAGCCAAAACTGAGTCAATCCCCCCACGATCAAAGTTTTTAGTTACAAAACTTACTTCCCCACCATAAGTAGTTTCCAATTCTCTCAAAACTGGATGCATTTGAGCGCAGTAACCACAAGTGAAGCTCACATATTCAATCACTGTTACCTTCGCTCTTTCCGGATTAGCTCCACTAAATCTAGCATCCTCCACTGGTGGAGTTTGCAAGTATTCCATCCCCTCAGATTTAAAGAAAAATTCACCATTTTTATTTTCTACAGCAGAAGAAAATTCATAATACAAAGGATGTTTTTCAATATTGGCGTCAGTAATAAAAATCGGCAAATATTTGGCATCAGTTCTTTCAATAATTTCCTGAGCTTCTAAGCTGTTTTTATCCACCCAAGTTGGAACAACCCTAGTATTTGGCAAATTAGTCTCAATATTTCCTAAATAGTTTTCAATAGCTGATCTTTGTGTAGCTTCAGCTTCATTGTAAACAATTTTTAATTTCATCTCGAAGATTTCCGCATCAGCTTGCTGCTGAGAAGTTGTAGGATTAATGCCCACACTACCCGCTAAATTATTCAAATTTTGCTTGAAGTAAGCATTATTTTCATAAAGCAAAACCCCTGCCAACACAATTACCAAAATCAAAGAAAGTAGAGGCCACCATGGAAAACTTTTTCTTTTCGCTTTCTTTTCATCAAGCTTATTTTCCAAAGTATGCATTTCCTCCATTACTTCATCCAATTTTTCTTTCATCAAAGGCTCGGCTGCAACCTTGGTTGTCCTTGTTTTTTTAACAGTCGCTTTGCTGCGCGTTGAAGGTTTTTTTGTTTTTCCATTAGTACTTGGAGTCTTTTTGGTAGGCATATTGGTTTTTAATTATTTGGTTGTGGGCAATTAGTTAATTGGCCTAATTGCTCAAAATTTTGTATTCCTATTGCTCTTTTTTCATTGATTTCCCAAACGGGATAAGCGCTTATTCCTTTGCTTTCACAAATTTCTTTTTCAAACTGACAATTCACATAATTCAACTCTTCAAACTGTGATCCAAACATTTTTTTCTGTTGGCGGCAAAATTCACAGGTATTATCACCATACATTATTAAGCCACTTTCTTTCAAGCACATCACAAAATCTTCCCTAGTTGTTGTAAGAGTTTTATTGTCTCCCTCAACCTCATTTTCCTCCCATTGATTGGCCACCATTACTTTGAAACTAACCACAACCAAAACCATCACAATAAAAATTTTCAGGAATTTATCGAGTTTTGGATTTAGTTTTTTTTTAGCCATCAGTTTTAATAAATTGGTTCCGTCGGATCATAGAAATCCAAATTTTTCTGGCCAATTCTCTTAATCATTTCTTCCACCACTTTATCAAATGGAACAGTTACTTGAGTGCCAACTCTCATATCACGAATAATCGCCGTACCTTCACGAACCTCGGTCAAACCGATTAAAACTGTATAAGGCGCCTTAAATTTATCCGCTAAACGCAATTGATTTTTAATCGCTCCCTTCCCTAATGCTCCCATTGATTTAATCCCTCTCTCACGCAATTTATCAATCAACGGCAAACAGATTTTTTTTGCCTCTTTACCAAGTTGAGCTACAAATACATGCAAATCATCCTTGCTTGGCACTCTAACTTTTTGACGCTTCATTTGAGCTATTACTCTTTCCAACCCCATCGCAAAGCCAATAGCCGGGGTAGCCGGTCCGCCCATTAATTCCACCAAACCATCAAATCTTCCTCCACCCCCCACCGAATTCTGCGCCCCCTTTTTCTCATCCCAAAATTCAAAAACGGTTTGTGAATAATAATCCAAACCTCTTACTAAATTATTATTTTCCACAAAAGTAATATTCAAATCAGTTAAATACTCTTTTACTTCTTCATGAAAAGCTATGCTTTCCGCGCTAAGAAAATCAACGAATTTCGGCGCTGACTGATTGAGAATAATCGTATCTTCATTTTTAGAATCCAAAATTCTCAAAGGATTTTTTTCCAAACGCGATTTATCTTCTTCGCTTAAATATCTTTCTTTCCCAAAATAATAATCACGCAAAGCTTCAGTATATCTCTTTCTGGACTCCAAATCCCCAATATTATTGATTTGTAATTTCAAGGATTTCATAATTCCCAAATCCTGATAAATACGATAGGCCAGCAAAATTGTCTGAGCATCCAAAGCTGGATCCAACTCTCCAATCATTTCAAATCCAAATTGCCAGAATTGTCTGTATCTTCCTGCTTGTGGTCTTTCATAACGGAAAAATGGCTCAATATAATAAAGTTCCACTGGTTGCGCCCAGGATTGCATATTATGTTGAATATAAGCGCGAATTACGCCGGCAGTGCCTTCTGGTCTAAGCGTTAAGCTTCGGCCTTTCTTATCTTCAAAAGTATACATTTCCTTAGTCACTACATCAGTCGCATCCCCTAAAGTTCTTTTAAAAACCTCAGTGGATTCAAAAATTGGAGTAGTAATACGTTTGAAACCGGCCTGTCTGCTTCTATGTCTGACAACTTTTTTAATAAATGTGAAATAATCATGATCTGCAGGCAAAATATCATGAACACCCTTGGATGTTTGATAAGGCGCCGTGGGCGTCAAATTATCCAAATCCTCTTCTAAATCAGCATGTGACGGAATAACTTTGATTTTTTCCTGTTCTGGTTTGTACATAAAACTACAATAAAAAATATCATTAAAAATATTTCACTACACTCTATATCAATACACTGACGAGAAAAAGTCTACTACACTTCGTCCGCTTCGCCAACCCCAAAGTCTCTTCCTATTTAAATTCTTTTTTCATCATCGACCAGCCTTTGTGCGAACCTCTTACTAAACCGATCATCACAAAGATAAAATCCCGCAGTCTTATTATGAAAATAAAGGCAAAAGCATTGATAGTTATGCCTTGAAGTGCAAATAAAGCTGCATTAGTACTTTCCATCACCCCAAGTCCCCCCGGAACAGGCAGCAAATAAGAGATATAAGGGATAGTACTTATTAAAAAGGTTTGAATAAAAGTAAGTTTAACTCCCATAAAATAAGCCACTAACCAATGTTCAGCCACGATAATCACAATTGTCATTAAGCTGATTATGATGAGCTTAATTAATACTTTTGGATGTTGAGAATAAAATTTATTCGTCTCTTCCTCAAATTTCTCGATTTTGCTTTCCATTTGCTCCAATTTCTTGATTTTTTTCAAACGCAAAAGACGGTAAATAGAAGTTAAAAATCCACGATTTTTTAAAGATGTATAGTAAAATAGAAAAACCATTCCCAGCATAATAAAGCCAATTGATCCAAAAACTATTTTTGATTCAAGATTTAATCCCGGCTCAAAAATCGATACCAAAATCCCTGCCGAAATAAAGATAATTAAAGTGGCAATTTCAAATCCTTTATCAATCAATATCGAAGAAGCCGCTTCCTTACGGGGCACTCCTTCTTCTTCCAATAGCATTAAGCGCAAAGGCTCCCCACCCAATTGCGCCACTGGCGTGACATAGCTAATCGCGAATCCAGCCATTCTATCCATGAAAAATGTAGTCGATTTAATGACTTTTTCAGGGAATATTGCTTTTACTATTAATTCCCAACGTAAACTGTACAAATAAAAGTTCACAAATGAAATTAATACAAAAAACAGGAATTTTAACAGGGAAAATTGCTTTAATGTGAAAACGATATTGTCCCATCCAGATGTATAAATAGTGAAGCCGAATAAACTCAGGCCTATCACTATGGAAATAACCAATAGAGAGATTTTTTTCTTAGACATATAAACTTAATTGTGGGGTAGGTAATTCCTTACTAAAATTATTTTCACCGAATTGATATTTTTGTGGATTTTTCTGAAAATGAAAAAACGCCGTTCCACCAATCATCGCCGCATTGTCTGTACAGAAAGCCAAGTTGGCATTATAACGAAATTTTAAATCAGCCAACTTTCCTGCTGTCTGCCAGCTCTGCATTTTCTCAGTAATTTTTGCTCTTAAACTTTGATTCGCTGAAACTCCACCAGCCAAATGAATTTCCTTAACCTGATATTTTTGCGCCGCTTTCAATAATTTCTCACTGAGAATATCGGCTACGCACTCTTCAAAACTAGCTGCACAATCATTAATAAATTCTTCACTCAAATTTCCTTTTTCAGCAAATTCTCTCTCAATATATTGCAAAACTGCCGTTTTCAAACCAGAAAAACTAAAATCAAAATTCCCACTTTTCAGCATAGCTCGCGGAAAATCAATTGCTTCAGAATTGCCTTTTAATGCAGCTTTAGCCACTGCTGGCCCCCCTGGATAACCCAGTCCAAGCAATTTTGCCACTTTATCAAAAGCCTCCCCCGCCGCATCATCCAAAGTTTCCCCAATTAATTCAAATTCCAAATGATTTTTCATCAAAACCAATTCATTATGCCCACCAGAAACAGTTAGAACCATTATAGGAAACTGCGGATTTTCATCCTCCGGTAAATTTAACCAATTAGAATAAATATGCCCGGCAATATGACTGACCGGAATAAAAGGCTTTTGCCAAACCCGCGATAAAGTTAAAGCGGCACTATAGCCAATAATCAAAGAACTTAATAATCCCGGCCCCCGCGTTATCGCAATTCCATCTACATCTTCCTTCTTCAACCCAGCCTTCTGCAAAGCCTCCTCCACCACCGGAATAACTTTTATCAAATGCTCCCTAGCCGCCACTTCGGGCACCACCCCACCGGTCGCCGCATGAATATCCACTTGCGACGCTATTACAGAACTCAAAACCTTCCGCCCATCTTCCACTATGGCCGCGGCCGTTTCATCGCAGGATGATTCTATTGCCAGAATTTTCATAATTATTAAAACTGCGTTTGGTAAATCAACGGAAATTCTACTCCAAAGCATGTTATAATAAAAGCCGTAAACAAAAACACATTTCATGAAACTCACCGCCCAAGAAATCGTCAAAATCCTCAAAAACGCCGGCCATCAAGCCTACTGGGCAGGTGGTTGTGTTCGCGATATTTTACTTGGCATCGAGCCAAAAGATTTCGATATAGTCACC
>JBOFLO010000031.1:0-14281 GCA_051657905.1 Candidatus Altimarinota bacterium
TCCGGAAATAATTACCTTCGCTCCAATATATTTATTTTTCTCAAATAACAAAACCTCCGCTTCCGGATTATTAAGTTTAGCAAAATAGGCGGCCATCATTCCGGCCGCCCCTCCCCCTATCACCCCAATTATTTTGCTATTGGACAATTTCTTGGAATTATTTAGACATTTCGTCACTCATATACACATGTTCGAATTCACTCTTAGAATAATCGTAAATATCATCATCTTTGAAAAATCTCTTCACTTCAGCCATGGCATTTTCCACAGTATCAGAAGCGTGAACTACGTTGCAGGCCACACTCATAGCGAAATCACCACGAATTGATCCGGCTTCCGCTTCACGAGCTTTAGTAATACCAACAATTTTTCTAACTGCAGCCACAACTTCCAAACCTTCCAAACAAATTACAATCACAGGCGTGCTGCTCATGAATGCACTTACTCCAGGAAAAAATGGTTTGTCAGCAATATGCGCATAATGTTCACGCAAAATCGCTTCATCCAAACTCATCATTTTCATACCAACAATTTTCAAACCTTTTCTTTCAAATCTATGCAAAACTTCACCAGTCAAACCTCTTTGAATTGCATCCGGTTTAATCAAAACCAAAGTTTTCTCATTTACTCCTTCAAATTTCATATTTTCAATGATTAATAATAAAATTCCCGCGAATTATACTCATTAATTAGCTATTTGTCACCCTCAATTAATACTCTTTTAAAACCCACCAATTAGCCAAATACCGGCTCCCCATACCAATCAGCCGGATCAACAAATTCCACTGTCTCCCCCGGCCCAATCTCCACCATAATCACCGTATGATCCTGCTCACAGGCAATTGTCATCCCACATCTGGCGTATTCGGTATAATAACCGGTCAATGTCCCATCCACCATTTCCGTAAAAGCAAAAACCTCATAAGTACCTGGCGTGACTTCCATTTTATAACCAAAACCATAAGTATATTTGGCATTTTCCAGACGGTCGGTAGTACAAATTTGCTCATCAGTATCTAAATTTCTGGCACAAACTGTTAAATCATCAGGCAATTGATGTGAAGGATAACTCAAACTCCCTTCCAGCCACCCCTTGCTTTGATCAACAACATCGCGAGGCAAAGTCGTACTCATCATTTCCTCAGCCGCAGCCATATCAAAACTATTCACATCCAATAATTTAATCGCCAAAGTTCTAAAAATAACCTCAGCAACTTCACTTCTCGGCAAAGCCATACCCAATTGATAAGGCCCACCTACATTCAATTTCTCTGCAGTTAAAATATAGGGATAATACCATTCCTTATTGGAAACCTGCTGATAATAAAAAGTCGAATAACCCGCCGGCTCAGAAACCCCCTGACTCTCCAAAATCATTTTCAAAGCCTCCGCATCATTAACATTCTGAGCAGGCTTAAAAGTCCCATCCGGATACCCTTCCACCCATCCCTGACTCTGAGCATAACAAACATATTTAGCATACCAATCCTCCTTCACATCCGAAAAACAATTTTTATAAGTATCAGCATCAGGAGTCATCCCCATCCCCTCCACCAAAATCTTCATCAACTCGGCACGATTAATAGAATTCTCCGGCTTAAAACTCCCATCCTCATAACCGGCAATAACACCATTAGTCTTCAACCAACCAATCGCCCGAGTATTTTTATTGTTTGCGCTTACATCGGTAAAAGATTCTGCACTTTGAGCGGAAGCTAAAACTGGTAGCATTAATAAAATTGCAGAGAGGATTGTTAGAATTCGGTTTTTCATAGTATGTGTTTAAAGAGCTTTAAGATAATAACAAAAGTTGGAAAATTTGGGAACCTGGTAATTTACATACACTTGAATACAAAATCACATTATCAATTCCTTTTACTCAAACAAATCCAATTCAACATCCTTTAAATATTCAATACTGTTCAATAAACTTTCCAAGTTTATCATCAAATCAGCAAATTTATTAGTTTTCTTATCTAAACTGTTTAATAAACTTTCCTTAAATAATTTATCAGCTTGATAAGCATCAAAATATGTAAACTTATCCATATCAGCAAAGACTTCAATTTCCAATACATAAGAAGTTTGATCATTAGAGTGTAGCGCATTTCCTCGCCCTATATTCTTATCTTCAAACATAAATCTTACATATTTAATTTTATCAGAATAATCAGATAAACAAATATGTCTATTAATAAAGTATTGATATCGTTCAAGAGTTTTCTCAAAAAGAGATTCTTCAGTATCAAAATAATAATCAGTAGAAAATTTGAAATCCAAATTTTCTTTACTAATTTTTTTTGCTATTTGAGCAAATTTTTCCCTTTCTAAGGTTCCAAAATCTGAGAATTTTTCGAAAAATATATTTTCAAAAAAAATCTTTGGAGATAAACTCAATACTTTTTGTTTTAATTGAAATGACCAATATTTACTTACTTTAGAATTGACTATTTCAAACAAATTAATAGGGAAAAAAGACAAATGTCCTTTACGATAAAGTAATGCAAATAAATCTCCTTGTCTCACCTCCAAGCCATAAACTGTATAAATAGATTTATGACTTAATCCATAATCAAAATTACCGATATTTTCGCCAATATATTTAACTCTCATTCTTCTTATTTAGTAAATTTAGTTTTAAATTCTACCCTTTGCCCAGTATTTTTATTTTCATTCCAATGGGTTTGAAATGAACTACTACCATCCTTAGGAGTGTATACATCACTTGAAAACCTAGCCCATTCATTAGGATTCCCGCCATATTGTTCAGACATACGATTCGCGTCTACAAGTTTACTGGTATCTATTATTTCAGTACCCTGCCAGACATTTGCATCTGACTTGCTAAGTCCTTTTGTAAATTAACACCACTTTGATACGAAGAGGCATTCTCAATATTCTTAACATTTTTACCACTCCCAAATCCATCCATAATTTTGTTAAAAAATGCAAATCCATCACTGATAAACGCAGGAGCAGCCTTTAACATAGGGGCTGAAATACCAGGTAAAGCAACCGCTGCTGCATCGATACCAACATTTACAGTCGAGGCTCCCAGATTACCTAGATTCTTTTCATAAGAATTAGCTGATCTTGCAGCTTCATGAGGATCACCACCCAACAATGAATATTTCAATACTGATGCTCCATCTGCTGCAGTCTTAATTAAATCCTGGGTAAAATTAGACACATCATAAGCAGTAAGTCCTATATCAATCATCGTCAAGAAAGGCTCCAGGAAATTTCCAGTTTGATCCACATACTTCAAAGGATTATTCTGCACATAAGAATACTTATTCAAACTTTGCGGATCATTAATGTCCCCAAACCATTCATCCTGACTCACAAAACGCCCAATCTTCGAATTATAATAACGCGCTTCGTAATAACTCAAACCAGTTTCCTCATCCAATTCCTTCCCGGTATATTTATAATTATTGCCATACCCTTCCGCATTCTCATCCAAACGCACTTCGCCAAACGGGAAATAATCAATCACTTCCACCAACTCACCCGACGCATTTGTATCGACATTCGTCCCACTCAAGTGATCCAGACTATGATAAGTAATTTCGCTATACACACTTGACAACTCTGCAGATGGATCGCTTGGGATTGGGCTTGGAACTGCCTTAACAGTGGCTACTTTCATGCCACCAGCCAAAATATAATTAGAAGTTTCAGAATCTTCGATATCCACAAACTCATTCACATAAACTGAAGTCCCTGCACCAGATGATTTCTTGAAACGCTGCCCAGCTTCATCATAAAAATAATTCACAGTTGCAACACCATCGGTCGACGATGTAATTCTGTTCTGATTATTCCAGCCATGCGTCCACACCCCATCATTAATCAAATTTCCATTATCATCATAAGTATATGCAACACCATTCACCTCAGTCGCCGCATGCGGAGTTGCCATCGTTCCAGAACTAGTCAAATCATCCCCACCTTCATATTCATAATCACCAACGTCCGACTTATTCAATATATTTCCCAAAATATCATACTCAAAAGTTTGGGTATAATTCGCACTATTAGCTGCATTCGTAATAGTCTTTTGAGCAGGCAAATTTCAAACAGGCCGTCTATCAAAGACAAACGGCCTATACAAAAATTGTCATTCTTCTATCATGCTTCCACGTCAACTATTATTCCGACCACATTTTTAAAACTTCAACAACTTCTCAAACCTCCCTTTATCATCAAACGGCCCAATCACACATAATCGCAATTCCTCTTCGCGCAACAAATCCCGCGCCGCTTCATTCACCTCTTCCAAACTCACGCCCTGCAATCTCTTTAACAACTCTTGTGGTTCAATATATTTCCCGTCCAACAATTCATATTTCCCCAATACATGAGCGTATTCCTCACTATCCTCCAAACGCAATTTAATTTTCCCGCTATAATATTTTTTAGCTTTCTCCAATTCCGCCGCCGTCACTCCCTCTCGGGCAACTTTTGAAAGTTCGCCGACAATCGATGTTATCGCCAAATCAATTCTTTCCAAACTCACCCCCGCGCTCACCGAAAAAGTCCCCGCATCAATATATTCATCAGTTGTGCAATTTATATAGTAAGCCAATCCATGAGCTTCGCGCACCCCCAAAAATAAACGTGAGCTCATATTCCCACCCATTATAATAGACAGCAATTTCGCCGCATAACTTCTTTCGTCCCCTTCCGCATAACCCGGCACACCTAACATCACATGCGCCTGCTCAGTCTTTTTATCTCTCAATAAAATTTTCTGCTCTGAAGAAAATCCTTCAAAATCAGCCATTTCCAAGCCCTTCTTCACATTCTTAAATTTAAACAATTTTTCAATCTGCGCCACCACATCATCATGATCAGGAACTTTCCCAGCCACCACCAACACCGAATTTTCTGGTGTATAAAGTGCTTTGAAATAATCTTTAAATTGTTTTTGCGTAATTGTTTTAATTAAATCCTTCGTACCAACCTGATCCCACCCCAACGGTTGATCGCCAAAAATCATTTTTTCAAAATCCCAACCGATTTGATACATCGGCGTATCCTGATACATATTATATTCCTCCAAAATCACCCCACGCTCTTTCTCAATCTCCGCCGGATCAAAACGGGCATCTATCAACATGTCCGACAAAACATCCAAAGCCAAATGTAAATTCTCACCACCTAATTTCACATAATAACCGGCGTATTCCTTCCCGGTAAAAGCATTAAAATCACCACCTACTCCATCAATAACTTCTGAAACCTCCTTAGTATTGGCATATTTCTTCGCCCCCTTAAAAAACATATGTTCCAAAAAATGCGAAATTCCATTGATATCCTTATTTTCATAGCGAGATCCCGCCCCCACCAAAACAAGCACAGTCACAGCCTCCGTCCCCGCCAAATTCTTAGAAACCACCCTCAACCCATTCCCCAAAACAGTTTTCTTAATCATAAAACAATAAAAAACAAAAAATTACTCCCAAATTCTCCCAACTTTCCCCAATTAAAGCAATTTAAAATCAAAAAAGCCTCCCCAAAGCCCAAAACCTCTTAGAATCCCAGCTTGAAAATCCTGTCTTTTTGGCTTAAAATCTGATCTACCTATGAATTACAGAAGCTCAAACAGATCACGTTCCCCTTTCCCTGCCCTCAACCGCAGCTCAGTTCTGTTTGGCGTGTTCATCGGCCTCACCGCCATCATTTTAATTAAACTTTTTTCTCTACAAGTACTTGCTCACGATCATTATCAAGCTGTAGCTGCCAGAGAACATTATGGTTATAGCGAATTGCCGGCTCATCGTGGGGAAATTTATATTAAAGATTATGCTTCGGGCGAAAAAGTACGTGTTGCCACCAATTCCACCCTCTACCTTTTGTACGCCGACCCAACCATGGTAAAGGACAAAAAATTGGTAACAGATCGCATTGTTCCTTTTATCTATAATTTGGAAGAACAAAGAAAACTGGACGAAGAACGGGTAAAAACAGCAATTATGAGAGCGAAAACGGTTGAAGAAGTCGAAGCCGCCAAACCTCTAACCGACCAAGAACTTTACGATCAATTCTATCAAAGAATTTTAGAACAAATCTCCGCCGATATTCGCCAGGTGGTAATTTTAAGCAATGAAATTTCCATAGAAGAAGCAGAAAAAGTTCGCAATCTTGGACTCAGCGGAATTGAAGTCACCGCCACCAATCAATTAAAAGCCTATCCACCCGACATCGCCGACATTCGCCTCACCGCACAAAAATTAGGCGAAGTCTTGCTCACTCCATCATTAAAAATGGAATCTCTTTTACGCGGCAGAAATCGCTATGAAGTTTTAAAAAGACAAATCACGCCGGAAATTGCTAAACAAATTAAAGAAAGTATCAGCCAGGATGAAGGCAAAAATTTTACCGGACTTGGTTTAACTGAAGAATATTTCCGCTATTATCCGGAAGGCCAATTGGCCGCCAACATACTCGGTTTCGTCACTCCTGAAGGTGATGGAAGTTACGGTATCGAAGCCGCTTTCAACACTATTCTAAAAGGTAAAAACGGTATGTTCGAAGCACAGAAAGACAGTATGCAGCGCTTGATCACCGTGGGCGACAGTATGATTGAACCCGCCAAGGACGGACAAAACATCACCTTAACTATCGACCGTTCTATTCAAATGGTTTTGGAAAATAAATTATCCAGACAAGTGGAAGCAGTTAAAGCTGATAGTGGACAAGCTATTATTATGAATCCAAAAACCGGCGCTATTATAGCCATGGCTCACTACCCTACTTTCGATCCGAATGTATACAGTGATATTTATCAAAAAGAAGAAATCGCCCTCACTCCGGAAGAAGTTCAACAATTAGATCCGATTGAAGGAATGGAAAATACTTATTGGTTTTACTTGGATAGAAATTCCGATTATCGCTATATGGTTTTCAAAAAGATTTTAGCGGACGGAACTGAAGTTTATGAAAAATACAAAAATAAAGTCGGACCGGAAGCTTATCAAAATAAAGTAGTTGGCGCTCCTTATGAACCCGGTTCCACTTTCAAAGCAATTGTTATGTCTATCGGTATTGATGATCAAACCATCTCTCCAAGCACCACCATCAATGACAGCGGTGTTTTAAAAGTAGATGAATATGAAATTAAAAACGTTTCCGCCAACTGTACTGGACGTTTAAATATGACTCAGGTTTTGATCAATTCTTGTAACACTGGTATGGGTTGGATAGCGCAAAAAGTCGGACGCAGTTTAATGTACAGTTATTTGAAAAAATATGGCTTTGGCGAACGCACCGAAATCGAATTCGACAATGAACATGCCGGCCAATTATCTCACTTTAACACCTGGGCAGATTCCGAATTAGTAACCCGCGCCTTCGGACAAGGTTTAACTGTTACCATGTTACAAATGGTTTCCGCCTACTCCGCCATCGCCAACAATGGAGTGTTGATGCAGCCGTACATTGTGGACAGCGTAGAAAAATCTCCGGGGAATTTCGTTAAAACTGAACCAGTAGTTTTAGGCCAGGTAATTCGCCCTGAAACCGCCGAAACCATGACCAATATGTTAGTGGCCGTAATTGAAAATGGAATAGAAAACAAAGCCCGCTCCAATAGTTATTACCTCGCTGGAAAAACTGGTACATCTCAAACTTATAAAAACGGTAAGCCTTTAACAGGCGCTGGTACCACTCTCGGTTCAATCGGAGGCTTCGGACCAGTAGATGATCCTAAATTCGTAATCTTCGTCAAAATGGACCGCCCACGCAGCTCTGAGTGGGGTGGCGACACAGCCGGCCCAGTCTTCCGCGAAATGGCCGAATACCTAATGGAATACTATTCCGCCCCACCAGATAGAAAATAGGCAGCTTCCCCTACCGATGCCCTCGCTTCAACAATTCCTGAGCAACCAAACAAAATTCTAAAATCCCTTTCTGGAAAAATAAAACTGGACCCCTTTTTCCAGAAAGGGATTTTAGAATTTTATTTGAGTATCAGCCGAATTATTCGTAGCGCAGGGCATCGATAGAATTCTGCAAAGAAGCTTTTCGTGCTGGATAGATTCCGAATATCAATCCAACAACAATGGAGACTAAAGCAGAAATAATCACGGCCTCCACATTGATCATAAACTGCCATTCATTTTCAAAAATTTTCACCAGCAAAGAAATCAAATAAGAGGTTCCAATTCCCCAAGCCACGCCAATCAATCCTCCCAAAAAAGTTATTACCACCGCCTCTATTAAAAATTGCAAAAGTATATCGGCGTTAGAAGCGCCCACCGCTTTTCGCAAACCAATTTCACGCGTTCTTTGATTCACCGAAACAAACATAATATTCATAATTCCAATCCCACCCACCACAATTGAAATCGAAGCAATCGCCACAATAAATAAAGTCAAAATAGTCGACACATCATTAAAAATTCCCAGCACTTGATCCTGACTCATCACCATAAAATCATCTTTAGCCGGATCATTTTCGGGGTTATTAATATTGTGAAGTGTACGCATGTATTCAGTCGCCTGCTCCATCACATCATCCACTTCCCCCACCGCTCCCGCCATCACTGCCTGCACAAAATCCACCCCAAACAAATAAGTCTGCATGGCCGTAATTGGCACAAAAACCATCGTGTCATAATCTTCAAAAGCATTCCCACCCTGCGGAGCCATCACCCCAATCACCCGCCAATTCTGCCCCTTAATTTTCACATTCTCCCCAATCGGATCCGTCGCCCCAAACAATTCCTCAGCCTTTTTATAACCCAAAACCATCACTCGCGAAGCTCCATTTACATCCACTTCATCCAAAAATCTCCCCTTCTCAGCATAAAAACCCAACAACAAAGCATAACCACGAGTTGTTCCAATCACATAAGAAAATTCACTATTCTCGCCATAACTTAACACCGCATCATAAGCCTGCACCGGCGTTACATTTTCAAAAAACTTAGCCTTAGTTAAATTCAAATAATCTTTGTATTTAATTCTGTCCGGAGAAACAATCGCGCCGGTAATTCCCTGATCCGGCGAGCCCGGCTGAATATAAACTAAATTAGACCCGAAGCTACTCACTGATCCCAAAATATAAGCTTCAGCTCCTTTACCCAGCGACGTCATCAAAATTACCGAACCAATACCAATAATAATCCCCAGCATCGTTAAAAACGATCGACCTTTATTTTCAATAATCGAAACAAAAGAAAGCTTTATGTATTTTAATATTTTTTTCATCATTCTTGTCTTAAAGCTTCTATTGGATTTAACTTCGCCGCATTGCGCGCCGGATAAATTCCAAATAATAATCCCACACCCACCGAAACTAAAAAGGCCGCAATCACCGAATCCAAACTAATAATAAATTGCCAATTCTCCACAAAATTTCTCAACACCAATGAAATCAAAAACGAAGAGGCAATTCCAAAAATCACCCCAATAACTCCCGCCACCATAGTCAACACACTAGCTTCAATCAAAAACTGTAACATCACATCAGAGCTGGAAGCCCCCACCGCCTTACGCAAACCAATTTCCCGAGTTCGCTCACTTACCGAAACAAACATAATATTCATAATTCCAATCCCGCCCACCAGCAAAGAAATCGCCGCAATCGCCACCAAAAACAAAGTCAAAATATCCGAAACTGATTGAAAAGTATTAGCCGCATCCACCTGACTCACCACTTTAAAATCATCTTTATTCGGATCATCTTCAGGATTGTAAATCGCATGTCTATTACGCACAAAATAGCGCACATCATCAATAGCTTCATCCAAGGGAATTCCAGCCGGCACATTGGCCATAATATTAGAAAGATAGTCCACACCCTTGATTTGATTTTTCATCGTAGTTACTGGGATCACCGCTCTCGTATCAAAGTCCTGAAAAAATCTAGTCCCCTGCTTCCCCGCCACACCAATCACTTCAAAATTCTTCCCTTTAATTTTAACAGTTTTACCAATCGGATCTTGATCACCAAAAAAAGTTTCCGCCAATTTAAATCCAATCACCGTCACTCGCGCCGAATTACTCACATCACTAGCTTCAATAAAACGCCCTTTCTCCATAGAAAAATTAATCGCCTCCGGATAATTTTGATTAGTACCAACCACATAAGTATTTTGATCCTCACTCAAATAAGTCATCACAATCTGCTCTCCCAATAATGGCGTAACATCCTCCACCAATCCAGACGCCTCCAAGGCCAAGTAATCACGATACTTAACTTTATCAATAGCCGTCACGGAAGGCGGCCCACCCTGCGTCCCCCCACCCGGCTGCACAAAAATACTGCGTGGCCCGAAACTTTCCACCGAAGAAAGAATCAATCTCTCTGCGCCCTTTCCAATAGATATAATTAAAATCACCGCGCCAATACCAATCACAATTCCCAGCATTGTTAAAATCGCCTTAGTCTTGTTTTCAAGCAAAGCTGTTAAAGCAATTTTGATAAATTTCCAAATTCTTTTCATATTATTTTTGCAAAGCTCCAGTCTTACCGGCAATAATTCTATTCTTCACTTTTTCAATATCTTCAATCAATCCATCTTTAATTCTGATAATTCTTTCTGCATGTTGGGCGGTAGAACTTTCATGTGTCACCAGGATGATCGTGTGGCCCTTCCCATGTAATTCCTGAAAAATTTTCATCACTTGTTCCCCCGATTTACTATCCAAATTTCCAGTAGGTTCATCAGCAAAAATCACTGAAGGTGAATTTACCAAAGCGCGTGCAATAGCGACACGCTGCTTCTCCCCACCTGATAAATTCGTCGGTAAATAATCGATTCTATGTGAAAGCCCCACTGATTCAATCGCTTTTATTGCCCTTTCCTTACCATCGCCAACATTCGAATAAAGCAAAGGCAACATCACATTTTCCAAAACCGAAGCCCGTGGCAAAAGAAAAAAGGCCTGAAAAACAAATCCAATTCTTTCTCTACGAATCAGCGCCAAATCATTTTCATCACAAGTACTCACATCCAACCCCTCAAAAAAATATTTACCTTTAGTTAAGGTATCCAGAAATCCAAGTATATGCATCAAAGTCGATTTTCCTGATCCCGATGGCCCCATAATCGCTATAAACTCCCCCTGACGAATATCCAAGTCCACTCCATGCAAAACCGGAGTAGCAATCTCATCACCATAATAAGTTTTTCCTAACTCTTTAATCTCAATAATATTTTCCATACTAATTTTTTATTGAGCTGTTGTACGTAAAACAATTTCATCACCTTCCTTTACACCACTCAAAACCTCAACTTCACCATCCAAATTTCTAATTCCAGTTTCCACTTCCACCATTCTCAACTCCTCACCATCAGGAATTCTCACATATTTTTTCCCATTTTCACGCAAGACCGCTTTTTCCGGAATCATTAATACTCCGGAATTTTCTTTCACCACAATTTCCACATTAGCAGTCATACCTGGCTTAATACGGTCATCATCACTATCAATCAACACTTCCGCTTTATAGAAAACCACATCCTGAATCACAGTCTGCACCGGATCAATTTTCACTACCTGTCCCGGGAACATAACTTCTGCACCAATCGCATCAATTTTTATTTCCGCTTTATCTCCAACTTTAATTTTCCCAATATCCACCTCCGCTATACTCGCTTCAATTTTAAACTTTTGATCAGAAATCATTTCAAACATTGGTTCACGAACATCACCGCCGGTAGAAATAACCAAAGCTGTATCCTCGCCCACTTCGATATTCTTGCGTGACAAAATTCCATCCAAAGGCGCACGCAATAAAGTTCTTTCCAAAGATTCCTGCGCCAAGCTGACTTCTAAATTAGCCGCCGCTACCTGCGTCCGCAAAAAAGCCGTATCCACCGCCCGCGGCCCCGCCTTCGCTTTATCTAAAGAAGCTTTCTTCGCCTCAATATCAGCTAATTGCACATCGTATTGTGCTTGCAAACTCTCAATATTGGTCTGACGTTTATTCAAATCTACCTGATTATCAATTCTCAAAGAAGCCAAATTTTGTAATTGCTGATTATAATAATTTTCTGCCGTTTGAATTTCTGAAAGTGAAGAATCACCACTGGAAACAATTCCCAATTCCGCATTTAATAAAGTTTGCAAAGCAATATTCAATCCAGACAAAGCAACGGTCAACACAGAAGAATCATTCAACATCAAGTTCTTCAACTCACCAATTTTCGCTTGAGTTAAAGTGGAAGAAGGCGCCATTACACTCAACATATCACTAGTTAATTTTTGCGCTTCCAAAAGCAAATTCACATACTGCTCCATTTCCTCGGCATCAGCTTTTAAAACCACCGCATCAGTATTCACACGCATTTTAATTTCCTGATAAAACGGGTCAAACCAATTCTTGACATCAAAATAATTTTTCTGAGCAATATTTAATTTTGCTAAATCCAAACGATTAAAATCACTACCCAATGATGAATTCCCATCATTGACGATAATTGATTTTAAATTAATTAAATTTTGCTGAATCGTGCTGCCTATAGAAAGTATTTCCGTCTGCAAACTTTGTCGGGCGTTTTCAATTGATTGCTCATCAATATTCGATGTATTTGTCTGATTGGTTTTAGCAAAATTCAATTTTGTCTCCGCATCATCTACCAACAATTGCGCTTTCTTTTCATCTTCCAGATACTTTGATCTGATCAAATCAATTTCTTCTTTGGCATTTTCAAAATCCACCAGAATTTTACTGGCCGCTGCCCTCGCCGCATCGACATTCACCTCGGCAATTCTAATATCCTGAGAGGTAGAACCAGCTAATCTTTCATTCAAATTAGCATTAGCCGCATTCAATGAATTTCTTGCCTTTTCCAAACCCAAATTTTTCTCAGTATTTTTCAAACTGGCAATTATAGCCCCCTTCTCCAAATTATCCCCAACCTCATAATTAATCGCCCCAATCTGCCCCGACTCTCTAAAACTCAAATTAATAGTAGCCCCAGCCTCAACATTCCCAGTAATTTCCACTGATTCCCGCAAATCCCCTCTACTTACTGTAATCAATTCATATTGTGCATTAGCCCCCTGCCCCGCCACCACCCAATATCCAATCAACACAGCCAAAATTACCCCGGCGGCAATACCCAGTCGTTTCCAAACTTTATTCTTCCCTCGATTTAAGCGATTTTCACTTAATCGCTCTCCAATCACTCCAGTTTGTTCAATTTTTTCTTTGTTTTGTTCTTTTTGCATTTTCAATACTTAACTTTACTACTTAAAAGTTCTAACAAAATCTACCAAAAAAGTCCAAAAAATGATATAATAATCAGATTTTTACAAAAACAAAAATGCAACATATCGATAATTTTAATCAATCACGCTGGCATGGCGAAATTGAAAAATTTCTAGAAAAACACAGCCAAACCGCCTTTGAGCGCTACTTAGAAGTAACACAATTACGCAAACAACACCCAGAATTAACCCTACAGCAAGCCTTCCATCACATTTACCCAAAAGATCCGCACACCACTCAATACCTCTCCGCCATTAAAATGATCAACACTCGTTTGTTGGCCGGCGAAACAATTGAAGATATACAAAAACTCTATCCACCACAAATCGAGCAAACGCTAGCTTCAGCCGTAGTCGAAGAACAACGCAGTTCTACTGCCACTAAATTAAGAGGCGTAGTGTCCGGTCAGCCCGACCCGGTTATCGAAATCATCGATTCCGAAAAAATCACCTCCGATAATATCGAAGCCGCCAAAAAAGCCCAAGAACAAGACAATCAAGACTATGACAAAGCCAATCAGGAATTTGTCGACAATATCAATCAACACAATTAAAAAAGGTCAGCTGAAACAGCCAACCTTAGCCGCCCGAAGGCGGTTTTTTTAAAACTAGAAAATTATTTAGTCCCCTTCTTAGTATCTTTTCTCTTGTGATCAGTGTGCGCACGACATTGAGAACAGAATTTGCTCAATTCTTTAGTAATTTTTTCGTTATTTTTCTTGTTATACGCAGTAGTAGCATGAGGTTTTTGGCATTTCCCACATCTCCAAGTTGTATAAGTACTTTTTCCTTTAGCCATAATACAATAAAGATTAATTTACCCGAAGATTTTAGCTTAATAAAGATACAAGTCAAGCTATGCTTTTTCTAAAGCCAAATTCGCCTTTTTAGGCCATTTAATCAGCGGAACCCATCTTTTCCTAAATACTACCCCCCAACCCAATAGCTAAAACCAACAAGCCAAAGCCAATCCCCCACCAAATCACCCCATCCCCCTCCTTCACTTCATTTTCACCCTTCCAAAGCCAGTTTAAAGGACTTTTCTCCTCCA
>JBOFLO010000032.1:0-20861 GCA_051657905.1 Candidatus Altimarinota bacterium
CAAGTGGAATTGTCTTTGATTGATGGGCAGGCTTGGACTAATGTGGTGAATTTGATTGATGAGAATTCGACTTTTGTGATTGAAACGGATCAGGCTAAAGCTGAAGTTTCGTCTAGAGCGTCTTTTGAAATTAATGCTAATGATCAGGCTACTTCGATTGAGGTGTTTGATAATGTGGTGGATTTTGTGAAAAAGGATTCGGTGGTAGATGAAATTAAGCCAGTGGTTTCCGGTTATAAGGCGACTA
The DNA here is from genome assembly GCA_051657905.1 of Candidatus Altimarinota bacterium. GTDB lineage: Bacteria > Patescibacteriota > Gracilibacteria > UBA1369 > UBA1369 > JBOFLO01. The sequence goes on from JBOFLO010000032.1 coordinate 248, forward strand.
TTTCTACAGCGCCAAAATATCAATTGGATTTATCTGATCATCAGATTGTGGTGAAGAAAAATGATGGGGAATCTACTGAATGGACAAAATTAAATAAGGAATTAGATGAAGTTTATGCTAATAAGTTGGCGGAAGAAAATAAAGATTTTGCTGAAAGTGCTTTAGCGAGTAGAGAAAATTTCTTAGGGTTTTTGGTGGATTTTAAGAACACTACAAAATCAATTTTCATGGATTCGGAAATTGAGAGTTTGAGAATGGAATTTTTGAATGCGCATTTTGGATTAATTAAAGCGCAGGATTTGTTGACGAAATTATCAGCCAGTAATAATACCAGACCGGAGGCTTTGAAATTGGCTTATCAGTATAGAACCACAGTTAGAGAAATTGCGGCTAATTTGCCAAGACTTCGTGAAAAATCTCCTGAACAAGCGGAGTTGTTGTATCAGGTTATTCGTGAGCATTTGGATGATCAGAGAAAAAATCTCTATAATGTTTTGCCAGATAATAGTTCGTATTTCGTGAAAGAATTGGTTTATGAAACAAGTTTATCTTTGGCGGTGAATGATTTGGAAAAAGTGGAATTCCATTTACAAAGAGCAAAATCTACTTTGATGGAAGTTCAGGGATTGGTGGATAAAGAACAAATTGATTTGGCTGCTTCAACTTTCAATGCTTATTTGAATCAGATTGGTGATTTAGTGGCTTTGGTTAATACGGCCAATTTGGATGAAATTAATCAGAAATTTTTGGAAATTATTGAAGCGCAAGTTAAGCAGGTGAAAGTTTTCAATTCGATTACTTCTAAGTTGGAAACTAAAGGTTCTAGTGAATTGCTGGATAAGATGGAGGAAGCTAAAGAGGCTAGTTTATATAGTTTGATGGATATTACTGAGCAGTATAAAAAGTTGGGAATTCCTTTGGAAATGTTAATTGAAATTAAAGGGATGGTAGAAAGTTTTGTTGATAGTAATGAGGACAAGGAAGTACTAACTGAGAAATTAGAAAAGCTTTTGAAAGATTATCCTGAGTATCAAGTTTATATTGATAGTAAAAATTTAATTCCGGTTCCATTGCCTCAAACTACTTTAGGATTTGATGTTGAGGTCGAGGCGGAAACAGAGATTTTGGATGCTGAAGAATTAAAAAATTCTGCGGCGGAAATAACTCAGCCGGAGAATTTAATTAAATCAATTGAAGAAAGCGATTTAGATAACGCCAAGAATTAAACCGAAAGTAGCGATAAATCCACCGATAATCCAAAAACGCATTACCACCGTAGCTTCATGCCAGCCGAGTTTTTCGAAATGATGATGGAGCGGGGCGATCAGGAATACTTTTCTTTTGAGGAGTTTTTTGGAAGTGATTTGAATAATTACTGAGAGGGTTTCGATGACGAAGATAAAGCCGATTAAAGGTAGAACGAAAACTGAGTCGGTCATCATGGCGATAACGCCGAGGGTGGACCCCAGGGCGATGGCGCCGGTGTCGCCCATGTAAAATTTGGCGGGCATAACATTGAACCAAAGAAAGCCGATCAGGGCGCCAGCGATCACGGCACAGAAGGCGGATAGGATGAAGAGGCCTTTGATATAAGCGATTAGGGCGAAGGCCATGAAGGCCATAATTAATAAGCCTCCAGCTAAACCGTCTAAGCCGTCGGTGATGTTAACGGCGTTGGAAGTCGCGGTGATAATGAAAACGAATAGAGGTAGGTACCACAGGCCGATGTTGAAGTCGCCTACTAGTGGTATATGCACGCTTTGATAGCCAAGACGGAAATAGAACCAGTATGCTCCTAAGGCGGCTAAAAAGGTCAGTAGAAGGAATTTAGGGCGTACATTGATGCCTTTGCTTTTTCCAACACCTTTTAAATTAAAATAATCATCAACAGCGCCGAGAATTGCAGCTACTATTAAAGTGAAAATTGGTAAGAGGGTTTCCTGACGATTGAAAAGGGAATTTTGAGTGAAGCCAAGCCATTCGGATAAACCGGAAAGTAGAATTACTATAATAGTTGTTCCCCAGATTAAAACACCGCCCATGGTTGGGGTGCCGGCTTTTTTGGCGTGTAATTCTTTGAAAACTATAGCTTCTTCACCGGTGGAGGCTTTGTCGCGCAATTGTTTGCCGATTTTGTATTTGTGTAAAAGTTTAATAAAAGACGGGGCGAGCGAAACGGAAATTAAAAAGGCGATGATCTGGGAGCCGAAGATCAAGGCGAGATTACGAAGTGAGTCGATTGATTCGATGTTAAACATAAGTTTTTATATCCAATTATAGCTAGTAAATATCCATTCGGAAAGAATTTTTGATTCATTGAAGCGGGACGGGCTGTTCAGGATTATATTCATAATGCGATGGCCCTGTTGATTTGAGACAATTGAAATTAGGCATTGGCCGGCCAGGTCGGTGGTTCCGGTTTTTAAACCGAAAACCTGTAAATAACTGTCAAAAAGTTGATTGGTGTTGAGTAATTGATGAGTGAGAGTTTGATCGGTGTTGGAAACTTCTGTTTCTTTTACGGCGGCGTATTGTTTGACGAAAGGTTGTTGATAAACTTTGCGGGCAAGAATTAATAAATCTTCGGCGGTACCATATTGTTCCGGATCATCAAAGCCCATGGGGTTGGCGTATTTTGTATCATGCATTCCTAGCTCCTGAGCTTTTTTATTCATTTTTTCCACGAATTTTCCTGTTGAGCCAGCATTATGAATAGCTAGGGCTACGGCGGCGTCATTGGCTGAGGGAATTAGACTGGCTTTCAATAATGATTCGACGCTGATTTTTTCATTGTTGACCAAATACATTTTGGCCGGTTCCATTTTGACGGCTTCCGGTGTTACGGTGACAATTTCGTCTAAAGAATTTTCTTCTAAAACTATTAAAATTGTCATTAACTTGGTTAAGCTGGCCATGGGTAATTTGGCTTGAGAGTTTTGACTGTAAAGTAAATTGCCGGTGTCCATGTCGATACTTAAAACGGCTTTGGCTTTGATTACGGGCATTAATTGGAAGGCCTGTTTTTCCGGATAAGCTGAGACGGAGAGAGAATAGGGTTCGTTAATTTGTTGCTCCGGTAAGGGATTGAGCAGTGAACCGTAACCCAAAATGCTTAAAATCGAACTGAGCATGCAAATTAATTTGTGTGTTTTTTAAAAAGAATCTGGTACTTCCGGTGCTGCGGGATTTTCATCTTCTGCGGGAGCTTCTTCGGCTTCGCTTTCAGTTGTTTCTGCTTCAGTTTCTGAATCAGTAGTTGAGCTGTTTAAAGGTTTTTCAGGTCCGGGTTCGCTTGGAGTGGTAGCTGCTGCTTCGCTGGAAGTGGCGCTACTGGTTCCTCCTGTGTAGAGCAATTTGTCATAAGGATCAGTGGCTACAATATCTCTGTAATCCGCTCCCAATTCAATAACAATTTTACTATTGCTGCGTTTTTCTGTTTCTAAATACTCCGCAGGAATTCCTTCAACGGCTGGGGCGTTAATATAATGTTTAACTAAATCTAAATCAGATGGAGGATTGCCTTCTTCGTCGACGGTGTAGAAAATTCTGGATTCGTCCATGGCGCGGTCGCTGGCATTGCCGTAGTAAACTACGTTCAAGCAGGCTCGGTTGAGTATGTCTAAATATTTTCCGGCCAAGCCGCTGGTTTTGGTTCCGTTGAGGACTTGAATTTCGGAAATTTCACGGAAGTCATTGTCGAAATAATCACGAGTGAATTGATTGATGTATTTGAAATCATTGCCGGCCGGTAATAAAACTGAAGCTCCGCCGAACATTTCGCGATTTGGTGTGTATAAAAATCCTCCGCAGCTATCAAATTGATCACTTAAAACACGAGAGTCGATTTGGTCTCGGTTAATGTCTTGGGAAATTTTTCCTAATTCAAGAATTTCGCTGACGGTTAAATCGGTTTCAAGGCTGGAGGCGATGGAGGCGTATAATTTTTGTAATTTATCTGGGTTGGTTAATAAATCCAGACTTAGGGCTTTGTCTTTCACTGCTGCCATTAATTGCTGTTGGCGGCGGGCGCGGTCGAAGTCGCTGGTGGTTTTGCGGCTGCGGGCGTATTTCAAAGCTGTTTCTCCATCTAGAGTTTGTATTCCCGCATCGATATGGAAAGTTTCATAATAAATAGTTTCACCTTTTGGATAAAAAGGATCATGAATAGCAGTTTCTACATTCACTTCCACTCCGCCAAGTGCATCGATAATTTTTACGAAACCATTGAAATCAACTTTTACATAATATTGAATTTCGGCTCCGGTGATTTCTGTGACGGTTTCTTGAAGTTTTTTAATTGCTCCAGCTTTTCCTGCGCTGTTTAGATATGTATCGTAAACTTTATTGATTCTTTGTCCTCCGGTGTCGGCTAAATCAACATATAAATCACGAGGGATGGAAATCATTTTGACTTGTTTGCTTTGATTATCAAGGCTAGCAACAATTAGGGTGTCGGTTAGATTGGCTCCATCATGAGTTTCTCCACCTGTACCGATTAATAAAAAGTTGGTTTTTTGATGTTCGTCTTTTGCTAATTCCTGTCCAAAAGAAAAAATTAATGAACCAAAATCCAAGCTTCTTACTAGACTTATAACTAAGAAACCAAGTCCTAAAATCAAAACAATAGCTGCGGCAATAGTTAGGCCAGCAATTTGTTGTTGGCTGAAACCAGTTTTTTTATATGGTTCAGCTTCAGGTTCGAAATCGGTGAAAGGTGAGCTGGCGATTGGCTTGTCAGGACCTGGAAAATTTACTTCGTTAGTTGCTGGAGAATTATTTGCGGAGAAATTTTCAGTTAAGCTTTCAGGATTTTTTTCGATTGGTTTTTCGTCGAGGATTTTTTGAATTTTACTGAGTTTATTTCTGATTCGACGCTTTTTGAAATTCATGGAAAGTTGATTGGCAATAGTAAAGCCAGATAATTTTAATTAAATTTCGTCAATCAGCAAAGGAAAGTTGTGCTAAGTAGAGTCGCTTAGCCAGAAAAATTGATTGTCTAATTGTTGTTTTGGTTTTCTGGAATATCAATGAGGCTTTGTAAATTGACTTTAATAGCGAGTATCAGTAGAATTTTGGGGCATTTATTAACTAATACAAAAAGACATGAATAAGATGACTAAAGCAAGTGCCGTGGGGGGACTTTTGGTGGTGTCCATGGCGTTGTACGGATGTCAGGGGGTTGGTGCTCCAGCGCCTTCTCAACAGGCTCCTGAAAAAGCAGCAGAAGAAGTAGTACAAGATGGTATTGCTAAACTTTCTGATGTAAAAGCTTATACTTTTGATTTAAACGTTACTGGTGATTTGAAAGGTCCAGCGGGATCTCCTCCAGAATCAGTTAAATTCAATATGAGTTTTGATGGTGGTTTGGATGTAATTGCTGCCAATGATCCAAAGATGAATTTGAAATTGGAAGGAACTTTTGATGCTGATGCTGACGGCGCAACTGCTGCAGCTGAAATCAAAATGAATAAAGAAGCAATTTTCTTCAATTTAATGTCATTAGAAGGACGTGGTTCAGTAGCTGTTCCTCAAGAAATTTTGGACCAATATGCTGCTAAATGGTGGAAATTACCAATCCCACCGGAAGCTTTGGAAGAATTTGCACAAAGTTTGCCACAAGGTGGAGATGAAAACTTAACTCCAGAACAAAAAGAAATGAAAGATTTAGTTAAAAATACTAAATTCTTCAAGGATATTAAATTTGCGAGTGTAGAATCAATTAGTGGAGAAGATAGCTATAAATATACAGCTGTATTGGATGAAGCCGCTTTCACAGATTTCGTTGTTAAATCTTCTGAAATGCAAGGTACCACTATGAGTGAAACTGAAATTGCAGATCTTAAAAAAGGATTTGAATATTTTGATTTTGCCGGTGAAATTTATGTTGGTAAAAATAGCGGTGTAATGAATAAGATGTTAGGTACATTAACTTTTGTGGAAGATGCTGAGCTTGGCAATCCATCTGGAAAAGTTACTGTAGAAATGACTATTGCTGATCTTAATAAAGCAATTACTGTCGATGCCCCTGCGGAAGCTGAAGAAGTTCCTTTGGAAGCTTTGATGGGATTACCTCTATAATCGGATAAAATTCAAAAGCCCCTTGATCAAATGATTGAGGGGCTTTTTGTTTTAAAAATTTCAGCGATTTTTTAAGTTAGGTTTAGAAAAGTAGATTATAAAAGTGAGGAATTTGAAATAATAAAATATTAAGATGCCCAGGGATAAACTGGTGATAATTTTGCTGACTGCTTTTTTACTGGGGGTTTCGGCTTTGTCGGTATTTGTTAATTTGAATTTGTTTTGGTTTTTAGGTTGGGTGATTTTGCTGTTAATTTTGGTGGAATTATTGAAGGAATTTTCTGGAAAGAATTTATGGTGGTTGATTTTGTTTTTAAGTTTGGGAATGTTGCGAATGGGTGGGGATTTGTGGTTGATGGGACAGCAGAATCTGTCGGAGTTTAATGGATTGGAGGTAGAGTTGGAGGGGGAGATTGTGGCGGAGCCGGATGTTAGGGCGGAAAAGCAATATTTGTTGATTGAAGGGGAGAGGGTGACTGTTAAGGGGGAGTTGTTGGAGGTGAGGGGGTTGGTAAAATTGACGCAACCTAAATGGTTGGAGTTTGAATTTGGGGAGAGGGTTTTGATTAGTGGTTTGGTGGAAAAGCCTGAAAATGGAGAGGATTTTGCTTATGCTGATTATTTGGCTAAGGATGGGATTTATTCGATTATGGGGCGAGGGAGCGTGGAGGTTTTGGAAAATCAGGAGATTGATTGGGGGAGATGGTTTGGATTGCAGGTTATTAATTTTAGGAAGTATTTGGCGGCGAAATTGGAGGGGACTTTTAATGAACCGGCAGCCAGTATTGTCGGTGGATTATTGTTGGGGATTAGGAAAACAATTCCGGAAGAAATTTTGGATGATTTTAGTACGGTTGGATTAACTCATATTTTGGCGATTTCGGGTTTTAATATAACTTTGATTATAAATATTTTTGCTTTGGCTTTGAGTAATTTGGGTAAAAGTAAGAAGATTTTTTTGACGATTTTTGGGATAGTTTGGTTTAGTTTGATTACGGGTTTTTCGGCTAGTGTGGTTAGGGCGTCGTTGATGGGGATTATTTTGTTGATTGCTAGTTTTTATGAGAGAAAAGCGCCGGCTTTGATTTCATTGTTGTTGAGTGCGGTGATAATGGTTTTGGCCAATCCGCGGATTTTAAATTTTGATTATTCTTTTCAATTATCTTTTTTGGCGACTTTGAGTTTGATATGGATTATGCCGATCATGGAAAAGAAATTGGAAAAATGGCCGGCTTTGATTAAAGAAAATTTGCTGGTTACTTTGGCGGCGCAGGTTTTAACTTTGCCCGTGATTATAGATGGATTCGGAAGTTTTTCGATTATTTCACCATTGGCTAATTTGGTGGTTTTGCCTTTTATACCGTGGATTATGTTGACCGGGTTTATTACTTTGATCGTGTCGATTTTGTTGCCGCCCTTGGCTGTTTGGCTGGCGGGGATTACTGTGGTGTTGGTGGAGATAAAACTGAATATAGTAAAATTTCTGGCCGGGGTGAGTTGGGCTAGTGTGGAATTGGCGCCAATAAGCTGGTGGATTTGGGGGATTTACCTGATTTTCCTATTTAGTTTTTTTGGTAAATCCAAATTGGAGCAAAGTTCTGACTAGGGTCTTTTTCTTCTTTGTGAATTAATTCCCATTCAGGAATTTCAAAAGCATAAGAAACAATTTTTGCGCCAGGTTTTAATTGGCTGAGTAAACTGTCTTTGATTTTGTTTAAACAGTCTGGGAGTAGGTAGCAGAAAACAATGTCGGCGTCGGAAATATTTTCAGATTTAAAATTGCGGAATTTGATTTCAGCTTTGGATTTCCAGAAAAATTTGCGGGCTCTTGCTAACAAGTAAACTAGAGGGGAGAGTTCGTAGCCGGTGGCTTTAGCGCCATGTTCATTGGCGGCTAGGTAGACGATACGGCCGTCGCCGCAGCCAATGTCGTAAACACGATCGCCCGGCTTGATTTTGGCCAGTTTAAGCATGTGTTTAACTCTTTCAATTGGGGTTGGAACGAAAGGGGCGCCGTTGATCATAGCCATGATGGTTGGTACGGCAGTGATGATTAGAACTCCAATGGCGATTGGATTATTCATGTAGCGACCGCTGATATGCAGAATTAAAATTAATAATAAAGCCAATAAAAAGACGAAAAAGAAATCGGCGGAGATACTGGATTTTTTATTTTTAGTTTTGGTAGACATAAATTTTATTGGAATTTGAACTATTGATGATTTTGGAGGGTGTAATATTTTTTACCGGGAAAGAATTGCTGATTAAAATTGAACCCGGTGCGGTTTCCTGGATAAATTTCTGATAAACCTGGGCCAGAACATTGGGGTATAAATAGCAGTAAATTAGTTTAGAATCGCTTAAAGAATGGCGATAAAAATCTTTGAGGAAAAATTGATTTCTGGAACGTTTGATTAATTTGGTGAATTGAGCGATGAGGTAAGGGAGGGGAGCGAGCTCAAATCCTTTGCCGATGGTTTGGTATTTTTTCTCGGCGGCCATTAAGAAGCGGCCGTCGCCGCAGCCAAGATCATAAATTAATTCGTCTTTTTTGAGAGTAAATTCTTCTAAAACTTTATCAATAACATTTTTACGGCTTGGAACGTAGGGAACTTTGGTAATAAACAGAAAAGTGACTAAAGTAGCCATCAAAATTACGATTTCTAGGGCGATTATGACTGTACCTAAATTGAGCAGAATGTCGTTCATTTCCTTAAAAAGCGAACATAAAATAAACTTATCTGCTTATTCTAGCACTTTTAGGCGATTTTCTCAATCAATGAGGGGATTTCTTAGTTGACGGAATGGATAGGAGGGAGTGAAATTTCTTCTGTTTTCTTTAGTTTGAAAAGTGGTGGCTGAATTTCTTGCGGTTTGCGACGACGATTGGAATAAACCGGTGAGAGGTATTTGTTGGATAAATCGCCTGTTTCCTTTTCACTTTCTTCTAATGGCGCAAAATGGCTGTAATTAAAGCTGGATAGCCCATCCTTAAAGTGGGCGATGAGCATTTTTTTGATTTCTTCCAAGTCGTATTTTGCTGAAATGAAGATGCTTTTGTCGATGAGGGTGGGGAAGTGTTTTTCGACTATTTTTTGCAATTTTAGGGAAAGTTCCGGTAGGGATTTGCCTTCTTCGGTTTGGTTTTCAGGTGTTTCTAGGCCGGGGTTGCAGCCAAAAATATGATGTTGGAAGGTGTTGAGGTTAATGGTTGGGGTTAGCTGTGGGCTGAGGTTTTGTTGTACTGTGCTTAAAATATTTTCTAAGGCTTCTAAAGCGTGAATGGAATTGATTTGGAGATTCAATAATTCTAAAGCTTGGTAAAAGCCGGAAAAATTGATTTGCAATTGTAAATTTAGAGGGAGATTGAGCTTATTAAAAAAGCTTTCGATTAATGGCAAATCAGTTTTTAATTGTTCAAAATTGAAGGTTTCATTTTCCACGTAGGCTGACAAATTAATTCCTGCAGTAAGGAAGTTTTCATTTTTAGAAAAACTATTTTTATTGTTTAGATAAAATCCTAATTGGGAATTTTCTTTGACCGTGGTTAGAAGCAAGTCAAAAATGTTTGAGCTGCTAAGGAAATTAACGGTTTGCTGATTTTGAGGATTGATTAATTCGTAGTCGGCCTTTTGATAAAGTGCTTCTAAAAATTGTGGAGTAAGCTCAACTAAATAATTAATGTTTTTGTTGGTAGAATGATTTTTCTGATTTTTAATGAAAATTAAATATTCTAAAATATCTGGATGATGAATGTTGAGAATGATTTTTTGATTGAGATATGGCTGATTATTAAGCCCTAATTTCAATGTTTCAAAAGTTGTGAGGAAGATTTTCATGAAAGAAACCGGTCCGCAAGAAGCGCCTAAATTACTTTTTATTAAAGAATTTTTCGGTCTTAGTCCGGAGAAATTTAAATTGGTTTGAATGAAGTTTTGGAAATTAAAAGAAAATTGTTTAAGTGCTCCGAAAATTTCATTCAAATCATCTTCCAAAATAATTGTGGAATTGTCCTGTTTCAGTTTGGCTTTTAGAAGATTGTGTGGGGGTAGAAAGCGCTTTTGTAAAATGGCATCCAGAATTTGTCTGCTGAGGTCTGCTTCCTTGCAGGTATTGCTGATTTTTTGGAAAATTTCGGTGGTATTTAGGGATTGGAATTCTGAGCTGCCACCGTAAACTTTTTGAATAAGTATTTGTGCATTGCTGGAAAAATAGCCGGCTTCCAGTTGCCCTTCAATTAATTGAGTTGAGAAATTGAGATAGCTGTTTGCAGTTTCTGGAAAATTGTTTTCTTGTAATACTTTTACGAGAAGGTTTTTGAATTTTTCACTGGAAATAATCTTTTCGGGATTGTCCAAAATAATTTCCAAATATTTGAGAGTTTTGTCTAAAATTTGAGTAGCAGAAAAAGAGTGCTCAGAAGTTTCCTTGTTGGCTTTTTCTAGGGAAGAAACAGCTTTTTCTAAATTGAAAAATTCCAATTGTCCGGAAGATTTTTCAATGCGTAAATTAACAGCCATCAAGTCTAAAAAGCTATTTACTAATTAGTCAAATATATAATGGTTATGGCCTAATAATGCAAATTTATTGACGTATTTCCCAAATTTCCTGTTGATCAAGTTGTCCGGGGATGGTGAAACCTGAGGCCTTTTTATGCCCCCCGCCATTTAACTGGGCAGCCAGGGCGGATAAATCCAATTTGTCCTGAGTGGTGCGTAAAGAGCCTTTAATTTGTCCCGGTTTATCTTCATGTACAAAAACAGCATAGTCGCTGCCTTTGACCATGCTGAGATAATTGATAATTCCACTTAAATCTTCTGGATCTACCTTTAAATCTTGAATTTCCTGATTGGAAAGGGCGGCGGATACAGCGTTTTGATTGGTGATTTTCATGGAATCTAAAACCTTCCCCCAAATTTTAAATTTACTTTCGCTGTAATTTTTATAGAGATTTTCGATGATAATTTGCTGGTCGGCGCCGTTTTGTAGCAAATCTTCGGCCATTTTTAATACTGATTCGGAGGTGTTGGAATGCATGAAGCTGCCGGTATCGTAATATAATCCGAATAATAAACAGGTGGAAATGGCGGGGGTGAGCTGGATGTTCCAGAGTTTAAAGAGTTTGTAGACTATTTCGCAGGTGGAAGAGAGTTGGGTGTAAACTAGGTTAATAGTGCCGTAAAAATCGTTGGAGGCGTGATGATCAATATTGATAAATGGTTTGGCTTGGAAAATGCCTGGGTAAATTGATTCAAAGGCTACTTGGGATTTGCTGCCGCAATCGACGCTGATTAGTAAATCAGCCTGATCCAAATTAATAGCGCAATCATAATTAAGAGCTTTGGCTAGAAATTCAGCATTGGTGGGAATTTTATCGACACAGGCCGAGAGGATTTTTTTACCGGATTGAGTCAAAGCTAGGCGCAAAGCTAAATTGCTCCCGATAGCGTCGGGGTCGGGGCTGCGATGAGAAATGATCACAATATTTTCGGCCTGGGAAATTGCCTGCCAGGCTGCTTGGGCCTGTTCAGGGGAAACATCAAGTGTGGCTGTGAGATTATCCTTGTGATTGTTCTTCATAGGCGCGAGGGCTTTCATTAGCAGGAGGATAAATTTGAGTCGTTTTATCATCCTCGTAAAGGAAAATAGCGCGAGTTGGGCAGGCTTCTGCAGCTAATTTGGTGTTTTGATCGTCAGTGCTTGGGCCAATAACGATGGCTTTGCCTTCATCGTCCAATTGAAAAACATTTCCGGCTATGGCCACGCAAGGGGCGGCTCCAATACATAAATCGCGAGCTACATTTACAAGCATTTTGAGAGTAATTATTAATTATCAAAAGAAATCTAGGAAAATTCTCTTTTAAAGTAAATCATTTGCCTGGGATTGATATTGTGTTATTGGGAAAATATTTTTTAATAATTGTAACTAATTGTCATAAATTTTGTTATGATTAATGTAGTCAGTAAATTTAGTTGGAAAATGTCAAGAAGAGAAAATCAGAAAATTAGAGTGAAAGTCGCCAATTGGCAAAATGTAAAATTAACTTGGTTGATTGTTTTGGCCGTGCTGGGAGTTTTTTTAGCGGGGGGGCGTTTGAATGCTAAGGAATTTAATGATGTGGGGCCGGCGCATGATAATTATGCGGCGATTAATTATTTAAGTGAAAAAGGTACTTTGCAGGGATATGAGGATGGGAGTTTTAAGCCGGCGCAGTTGGTTAATAGAGCAGAGGCGTTGAAAATTATTTTTGAAGGTTTGGGAATAAGTGGCGAAGTTAAGGCTGAGGATTTGGCGAGTTTTCCAGATGTATCTGCGGATCAATGGTTTGCAAAATATGTGTCTTTGGCTAAATCTAAAGAAATTATTTCCGGGAATAGTGATGGGAGTTTTGCTCCGGGCAGAACGGTAGTGCGGGCGGAGTTAATGAAAATGTTATTGAAGGCAATTAGTTTTAAAGAAGAAACTTGGAAGGATAAGGAATTTTATAATGATGTTCCAATTTCTGCTTGGTTTAATGCATATATGAATTATGCGGGAAAGGCGGGATTGATAACTGCAGATACGGAAAATAAATTGTATCCGGAAAAGCAATTGAATCGTGGGGAGGTGGCGGAAATAATTTATTTATTATTGGTTTTGAAAAGTGCCGATGATAATGGCTTTTTATTAGAGCAGGCGAAAATACAAATGAGTTTGGTGGATGGTTATGTGGATAGCAAAAATATTGCTATGGCGAAAAGAGCGGCTGAGCTTTCGGTAGATATGACGCAACAGGCTTTGAAAAATAGTCCGGAAAGTAGCGAAGTTTTGGCTGAAGCAAAATTGGCTAAATCTTACGATTATTTAATTTCGGCTTATATTTTGGCTTTGCAAAAGGATTATCAGCAGGCTATGGAAATGAGTACAATTGCAATTTTGAAAGCCGATGAAGCCACTCAGGCTAGTATTGCTACTCAAACTACGGCGGTTTATTTAAAAGATAGTGCGGGGGAAATTCAGGATCAGTTAAAATTAAACGGCGAATAATAAATTATCGTTGAATAGAAAAATCGTTGTTTCTTAAATCCGCTAAAATTTCATCCGGGTGATTAATGATGATGATTCTTTGTTGTGGGTGGGCTGGCTTTAATGGTTCAGCTTGAGTCGGCATACTGACATTGCGACTGGAGCGCTGAGAGGGAGAATATACTCGGAAGTCGTTTAAATCCTGAGGGTCTGGATGGCCGTATTGGCAATGATATGCGTCTAATTTGTAGTTTACTGCCAATTGAATATCTTTGGGTTGATTGTCGCCGGCTAGAATAGTGGTTGACTCGATTTCATCCAGGCTCATAGTCCGCTGATTTACTTCAGAAAGAATTTCTTGCAATTTGGTATGCGGTTTTTCGTGTTCACTGACATAGGTTTTGAAAGGAAAGTCTTGATAGGCGCGACGATAAGGTTCGTGAATTTGATTTGGATCTGGTGATTTTAAACCAATTAAAACATCAATTAAATGACGAATTTTTAGCTGGGTAGCGCGAAAAGCGGCCATCATGTAAGGGGCGTCAGTTAGAATTATGGTTTGAATTTCACGAGCTTTTAATTCTTCCATTAGGGGTAAAATTCCATCGTATAATTCTAAATGAAGTTTTCTTTGTTTAGTGAAAGCATTTTTAGCGGCTACTATGAATTTTTTTTGATCTGGATGATCTTTGAAAATTTCCATTTCCTGAACTAATGGAACGTATTCAACTGTTTGATGTTTAGCATAAACTTTGATCATTTCCTCGATGATGATTTCTTTATCAATTCCACTGGATTTAGCTAGGGCTTCAGCCATGGCGGGGTAGGCTTTCCCGGCATATTTAACCCAATTAGCAATGGTATTGTCGAAATCCAGAATGGCTGTTTGAATGGGATTTTTTTTCATTTTATGAAGGAAGTGATGGAGATTTAATTGTAAAAGAATTTATGCGGTTGTAAAGTTGGAAAGGTAAAATTTATTATCACTATGAGTAATTTAAGTGAGGAAGAATTAGCAGAGGTAGCGAAGTTGGAAAAAATTAATCCTGGAGGGGGTAGTTTTCAGAGAGGGTTGGATCGGCGGTATTTGTTGGGTAGTGATTATCCTGTCGGGACAATGTTTGTTTTGTGGTCAGGGCTGTTGATTGTGCCGCTTTTAATAGCCTTTTATTTTTTTCCGGATCTGGCAGTGGAGTGGCGACAAATTTTGGCGAAAAGTTGTTTGGCTGCCAGTTTTGGTTCGGTGCTTTTAATTACAATTTTGTACTGGCAAAAACAGGTTAAAGAGATTTGGATGTCCACTGATAACGTGTTGTTTTATATGGTTCGAAGTGAGGAAAAAATCTTGAATTTTTCAGATTATAAATATGTGCAAATGGTGGGAGAAGGAAATTATATTGAAAAGTTGATTTTTACCAATTGGGAAAAACCCTGGCAGAGATATTTAATGAGTGGAGCTTTGAATTTCTGGCCGGAAAAAACTGTGGTAATGCCTCTGATGCATTTGGTGGAAAAAGGTACGAGACAGCCTGTAAGTGCTAAAAAATTGACTAATTTTGTAGGCAAAGTGTTGTTGAAAGAGGGGTTTGAAATTCAGCCTGTGCCAGAAAAAGATATGGATGGGCCTGGATGGATTGCTGTTAGGAAAAATGCCTAAATAATATATTACTGAAGATGAAAAAGGAAATTGTGGAAAAGGGGAAAAAATATCAAACTGCGGAGTTTCAAAAAGGCATTGATCACAAATATAAGTTGAGCGTGGATTACCCTTTGGGGGTGGCGCTGGTATCGTGGCATGTGCTGATGTTAGCTCCGCTATTATTTGCTCTATGGTTTTTACCGGACTTGGATATTTGGTGGCGAGAGAATTTGCGTGTTTTTTGTATATTGGCTAGTTTTGGTGCAGTGGCGTTGGTTACAATTTTATATTGGCAGAGGCAGATTAAGCAGGTATGGATGAACGAAGAAGGTGAATTGTTTTACAAAATACGTGAGCGAGAGAAAAGGTTAAAATTTTCTGATTATAAATATGTACGAGTGGTAGCTTATGAAGATTATCTTGTATTAAAGGTTATTTTTACCGATGAAGAAAATGATCGAATGAGGCTATTGTTTGCTGGTACTTTAAATTTTGTGCCTCAAAAAAGTCTGGTGATGTCTGTGGCAGCTATGGTTAGATTGGAAGATCGAGAGCCGGTTATTGTTAAAAACTTTACTGATGAAATTGGTAAAAGTCTTTTGAAAGAAGGATATGAAATAAAACCGGTACAGCAAAACTACCCTGGAGGTGAGGGATGGCTGGCAACTAGATCTGAATAGAAGTTTTTTTGGTAGCGATACGGGGAATCGAACCCCGGTTTACAGGATGAAAACCTGCCGTCCTAACCACTAGACGATATCGCCACAATTGATGCCCGAGAGCAGAGGTATTATATAAAATTAGACTTCAAAGTCAAACTGGTTTTTAAGTTGCTGTTTCTGGGGATTCCGGTTTCTCAATATAAATGAGGTTTTCTGGCTTAATCATCTGTTGTACGGAAATTTGGGCTTCGATGTTTTTAAAGGATTGAGCTTGGATTATTTTACTGATTAATTCGCGGCTCTGGTCGATTAAACTGTCTTTTTTGATTTGTTCCTGTTTGAGGGAATAACCTTTTTGAGTGGATTGACTGCTATTCAATAAATAAACGATACTAACCAATAAAATCATCGAAAAAAGCGTAAAAATCAGCATGTAAATGCTTTTTCTAATTTCCACAGACAAAGGTGCTTTGCTGGGAATCAATTTGCCGCGTTTTTTGAGAATATCGTCCATATTAGTTTACAATTTCTACTTCGGTGTTAATTACACCTGTGCCTAAACTGGCTAATTCTGCGAAAGCGCCGGTAGTTAAATCGATAATATAGCCATGAACATAGGGTCCACGATCAATTACAGTGGCCACAATGGACTTGCCATTGGCTAGGTTGGTAACTTTAACCTTAGTGCCGAAAGGGAGGCTTTTATGGGCAGCCTGGTATTCGGACATATTTAATTTTTGGCCGGAGGCAGTATTGCGTCCGTCAAAGGATTGTCCGTAAAAAGTTGTTTTCCCGAATTCCACATTGGATTGTTCGAATTTGATGATTCGGTAAATAAGTGCGGCGAATTCTCCGCGGTTTAAAGTGGTGCCGGCGTGCAGATAATTCTGTTTGTCCGGTACGTAGAGGGTTTTTTGTTTGGCCATTTTGGCGATGGGAAAGTACCATTCGTCGCTGTTGACGTCGCTGTAAATGTCTCCGGTGTCGTCGGGGAAGGGAAGGCCGGATTGCAGGAGAGCCATTTTTAATGCTTCCACTTTGTTGATGGTTTGATCTGGTTTGAATGTTCCGTCCGGATATCCTTCAACCACTTGATTGTTAAAGGCCTGACAAACGTAATTGTAATACCATTGATCGGCGTAAACGTCCGGGAATTGGCAGTTGTTTGTGGATTCGTCTTCAGCCGTTTTTAGTGAAGATAGAGGTTTTTCTACTTGAGAATGCTGCTGAAAAAGAAAGGCGCGATTAAGGATTTTCAAAGCTTCAGCGCGGTTGATGGGTTTATTAGGTTGAAAAGTTCCATCTGGATACCCCTCGATGATTTTATGAGCTTTTAAAAATTTGCTGACTACAAAATAAGGGTTGCCGCTTTTAACATCTGGAAAATCAGCTATTTCCTCTAAATTGATTACTTGGCTATAATCCGGCTCAGTTGGCTGGTTTTCGGCTGGAGTCTCAGTCAAAATAATTTCAGATTCCAGAGGCAAATCAGTTATTTCTGCGGAAATAGTTTGGGCTTGCGCCAAAGAAACTGTGATAAAACACAGTACTAAAATTGCCAATAAATGGCTTTTATTAAACGAACTCATATTAGATGATTAATTCTGGTTTGATGACAATATAGCGATAATCGCCTTCACCTTCGCTTTCGGTGATAATATCTTTAAATTTATCTTGAGCCAGGTGCAAATGCACTAAGCGGCGGAAATATGGAGACATAACAGGTAAACTTTGAGACGAAGAAAGTCTTCTAACCAATTCAACTTTTCTTTCTGCCAAATCCAAAACCTTTTCTTCCTGACGACGTCGGTAATTATCGATATCCAATTTAATATCAAAACTATCATCCTGATTTTTTTTCCAAACTACTAATTTTAATAAATGCTGAAGAGCGAAAATATTTTCACCGTGATGACCGATCATTAGGTTGGGATGCGAGGTTTCCAGGTTGATCTTGTAAACATTATCGCGCTTTTCAATGCGTAATTTATTGATCTGACAATTTAGTTTGGACATGAATTCCTCAATAGTTTCATGAATGATATTTTCCATAAATAAAAAGATTAGGGGTATTAAGCTTTGATAATTGTAATCGGTCCATCATCGTTTCCAGAGTCGTCCGAGGACTTTTTTTCAGGAATTTCATTAATCATTGTGCCATTGGATTTGCCGGCTTTTCTTTGTTGATTCAATTCTTTGTAATGATCTTTCTTTTCTTTATTTTTAGTTTCATTAATTACGCGAATTTGAGTGCCTTCTTGTTCAACTTGCTTGTTGATGACGAATTGTTGGGCAATGCCGTACATAGTTGAAACAGCCCAGTAGAGACCTAAACCGGCTGGGGCGGAAGCGGTGAATAGGGCGATCATAATTGGCATGATAATAACCATGGTTTTGTTGGCCATCTGCATTTCGGCTGGCATGGCGGAAGCGCTTTTCTTGCTGTTATTAGAGGCTAAACGCAATTGCAAATATTGCAAGCCACCAACTATAATAGGAAGAATGATGAAATCAATTTTAGTTAAATCCCAAATTCCTAAGAAATTAGTTTGAATTAAACGTAAATCAAAATTTTGTAATGCGCCGTAAAGTAAGTAAGTATTGTTTGTATCCAAGCCATTTTGAATAACTGAAAAGAGGGCGAGCAAAATTGGCAATTGAATAAGAATAGGCAAACAGCTGCCTAATGGATTGGCTTTGTGCTCTTTGTATAAAGCCATAGTTTCCTGAGCGATGCGGGCCTGATCGCCACCGTGCTTTTCTTTTAACTCAAGGATTTTAGGTTGAATTTGTTGTAGTTTTTTCTGAGCTTTAAGGGCTTTTTGATTGGGAATTAGTAGAATTGTTCTAATCAAAATAGTCAGCAAAATAATTGCTAAACCGAAATTATGACCTGGTGTGATGCTGGCAAAGAAAACCAAGGCATTATAAATAGGTTGGTAAAGTGCAACCGTACCTACCCAGTTGAAGAAAGATTGTGGGCCGACGCTGAATTGATTGGATTCTAGAGTTTTTTCGGGAGTGGGAAGCAATAATTTGTATTCTCCTAATTGGCCGAAAAGGCTGTGGTTCCAGCTTTTAAAGCTGATAATATGTTTGGATTTGCTGGGAATGATTAGATCTGATTGGCCAGCGCAATCTATGTTGGCTGTGGCCTGGATATTTTGCCATTCGCCATTTACTCGGCTTTGAGCCTGCAAAGGAGCTTCGGGACAGGTATTTTTAATAGTTAAATCCTGATCGGAGAAATTTTCGACAGTTACTTGTACTATATCATTGAGGCCGTATTCTTTTTTATCGGTGTAGAATTCTATGCCGGTTTTAGTGGAATAATCAGCCGGTTTAGGGGCGAAAAAATAGCTGTAGACAAATTGTACAACTAGAAAAATTGCCAGGAAGGTGAAAACCTTGCCAAGCAAGCCTGTACTATTAGTGTTGGTATTACTCATTTAAACTGTGGGGAAATATTTTTGTAAAGATTCTAAGAGGATTTTTACAATCTGGTCAGTTGGGAGTTTGAGTAGCGGAGGTTTGACTATGATTAAACAATCATATTGATTGGGTAAATCCAGGGAATGTAGCCTGATAATCTCGTAGATTTGGCGACGTAGGTGATTGCGATCCACAGCAGAAGCCAGCGTCTTCTTGCTAATGATAACACTGAAACGATTGATCTGCACTTTATTAGCAAGCAATTTTATGCCCAAATAACTATTGGAAAAATATTTACCTTTTTTAAGTAAATACTGAACCTTTTGCTTTGAAAGTCGTTGAGTTTTTTTGAGCATGTAAGTTGATCAACGATAGTCGAAAAAATGACTATTTGTCGCTAACTGTAAGTTGTTTTCTGCCCTTGTTTCTGCGAGCAGCGAGGACTTTTCGTCCGCCTTTAGTCTTCATTCTGCTTCTAAAACCGTGTTCGCGTAAATGTTGTTTTTTCTTGAGTTTGCCTAGCATAATTATAGCTCTTAATTTTTTGCCCCGAGAAGATAATGGTTAATTGCTATTATGTCAATGATTAAAACTCTTCTCTTCAAATCCTGGGGGATAATTTTTTTTTGGAAAAAGGCTCGTTTCAAAGGGGTTTTTGGAGATAGGTACTTTTTATTTTTCCAAAAATAAAATTATCCCCCAGGATTTTAGATATTCAGGGTTTTAATTTTGGGTAGGGAAGGGAGGTAGAGGCTTGCTAGTAAATGGAACTTCAGGTAAGCTGGGGGCAGATTTTTGTGGGGTAAAATAAAGATAAATTTAAAAAATAATTAATAAATAGAGCCAATGTCCAATCAGCTTTTAACACAGTATGATTTTTTGTTTGCAGGAAGCAATGAAGGGGGCTTCGTAGAAAATTATGCTTATGACTTGGGGGAGGGAAATGAACATGGGGGGAAGATTTTCATTAATATAGATATTCAACAGAATAAAGTTGATGCCGATAAAGTGGCGGAGGTGATTTTTGATTCGATGCGACGCGGGTTTTTTACTAATTTGGATTCCGATCCTTATGAGAGATTTGAAGATGCTTTGAAGGAAGTAAATAGGGCTTTGAATGCGTTTAGACAGGATAGAGATGATGATTTTTTGGGGAAATTGAATGTGATTATTGCGGCGATGGTGGGGGAACAGGTGTTTTTAACTCAAGTGGGGGAAGCGGAGGCTTATTTGATTCGTAAGCGTTTTGCGACAATTATTAGTGATGATTTAGATGAAAGTTCTGATAAGGAAGTATTTACCAATATTGCTTCTGGTGAATTGGAAGCGGGGGATTTTGTGTTGTTGGCTAGTACTAGATTATTGCGCTATATTTCTAAAACTGATTTAGCTAAGACTGTGCATGGGAATTTGTTGAAGAGTGTGGAAAATATTAAAGATTTCTTGAAGGGTGAGGTTTTGAATAAAATTGGGATGGTGATGGTGCAGGTGGTGAAATTGGATGGAGAAGAATCTAGAGAAAAAGAGCCTATGGCTGTGCATCAGCGGGAAGAAGGGTTTTTGGTTTTGGATAAAGAAGAAGAGCTGGATAAAGCGGTGGGAAGAGCTGCCCGTTCAGAGAGTGGGCTTGGTAAGGCTGGGACAGTTTTAAACACTTTAAAGAAAAATGCTGGGAAATTAGGTGGCGTGGTGAAAAATAAGTTTGCTGAGCTGACTGATAGAGGGGAGGAAGGTGCCAGACCTGCGCGAACTTCTAATGGTAAAGGCTGGGCATTTTCCAATTGGGGTAAGGATAAG
>JBOFLO010000033.1:0-5010 GCA_051657905.1 Candidatus Altimarinota bacterium
ATAAAGAAAAAAGCCGGTTGAGAATATCACCGGCTTTTTTATCTGTTTAAAATGAAGGGCTTTCGTTTTAAGCCATTAATTTTTCAGCGTGGGACCAATTTACTACTTTCCAAAATTCGGCGATGAATTGAGGGCGGGCGTTGCGGTGGTCGATGTAGTAGGCGTGTTCCCAGATGTCTAAAGTGAGTAGGGGATTTTTGCCGGTGATTAGTGGGCTGTCGGCGTCTTTAAGTCCCATAATTTCCAATTTACCATCGCTGTTTTGAGCGAGCCAAGCCCAGCCTGAGCCGAAAAGTCCGGCTGCGGCGGCGCTGAATTGTTCTTTGAAAGCGTCGACGGAACCGAAATCTGTATTTAGAGCCTCGGTTAGTTTAGCACCCGGCGCCGCACTGTTTGGGGTGAGACAATTCCAGAAGAAAGTGTGATTGTAATGTTGAGCGGCATTGTTATAAACCGGCTTGTTACTTTCCTGATGAGCTTTGCGAATTAATTCCGCCAAATCCATACCATTCATTTCGGTGCCTTTGATGGCATCGTTTAATTTGGTGACATAAGTGGCGTGATGTTTGCCGTGATGATAGTCGAAGGTTTCCTTGGAGTTGAAGGGAGCTAGTTGAGTTGGGTCGAAAGGAAGTTCGGGTAAAGTGAAAGGCATGGTGTTTCGATTTAAGTAATATAGGTCAAGATAGCATTTTAAAAGCGAGATGTAAAAGTTTGATGGTTTGATTCGGGAACGCTTTAAGGTCTTTGCTTTTTGAAAGTTAAATTGTCAGGGTTTTTCTGAAAATCCAATATTCTTTCGCGTTGGTTGGGGTTGAGGTTTTTGGGAAGTTTGTTGAGGGGGAAAAATTTGAAGGCTTGGACTTCGTTGCTGGTTCTTGGTTTTCCGGAAATCTTTTTGCAGAGGAAGTTGAATACTAGAGTTTCTCGGCCGATTTCTGTGGGCTTTGGTTTGAAGTAAATGCCGGTTAATTTTTCGACTTTAACTTTTAAGCCAATTTCTTCTTTTACTTCACGTACTGCTGCTTCCCAAGGTGATTCGTTTTGATCAATAACTCCTCCCGGTAAATTCCAGAGATCTTTGTCCTCACGATGGCAAAGTAGAATTTCGCCTTTTTGATTGAAAATCATGCCGAAGGCGCCGGCTTCATAATAAGCTCTTTCGACATGGGCGAAATAGGTGAGGAATTTAACTTGTTGGAGGATTTTTGGGTAATTTAATTTTTTGAAATCTGAGGTGTCGACTTCTGTGGTTGTGCAATCAGTGATTTGTAGGGGAAGATGAGGTTGCTGGAATTTCAATTTAAATTCATCCAAGCGTAAGTTGTCACCGTGGCCGGAGTGGCGGTCATTGCTGGCGCGTTTTTTGAAGCGTTGGAAAAGGATATTTGGTTTAGCAGAGCAGTGAATTTGAATGAGGCGGAAAGGGGATTTTTGTAATAATTTTTGGAAAAAAGGAGAATCAAATTGATGGCTGAAATTGCTTTCTAAAATAAAACTTTGATTAGAATGGAGAAATTGCTCAGTGATTTGGTAAAGGACTTTGTAGCTGGTTTGGGCGATTTTTTGTTTCAAAACTGGATCTTCCCAACCTAAATTATCCCAGAGATTTTCTTTGAATTCATCGCGGTGGAAAACGGGAAATCCTAGATCTTTACCGAGTTTTTTGGCTAGAGTGGTTTTGCCACTAGCGGGGTGACCGTTGACGAAGATTAGGCAGGGTTTTGGGAGCATGAGTGTAAATTAAATTTTAGATTTTTTACTTCCTTTAAACCATTTTGCGGCGTTGGGATTGCGGTGAGGACAGCCGGGCCAGCAGCAAGGGCGGCGTTTTCCTTCTTCGAGTTGTGAAGTCATTCTTTCAATATGTTCGGCTCGGGTTTCATCTTTTTTGACGGAGGTTATCCAGCAAATCCATTCATTACGCGCGAGCGGTGTGAGCGAATTCCAAAGTTCGAGAGTTCGAGAATTTGCTAGGAGAGTTCCTTCTAAATCTGCTGGGACTTCGTGAACTACGCCGGTAGCGATTTGGTTTTTAGATGGTTTTTTCATTAGATTTTTCCTTTTAAATATTTTTGGCGAATAGTGGGGGAGTGTTTTTCGATGGCGTAGCGGAGTGCAGTGCGGGGCATGGTTTGGTAATGTTTTTTGAGAAATTTATCGAGCGTAGCAACGTCTTGTTTTCCTAGTTCGCGGAGCATCCAGCCGACGGCTTTGTGCATCAGGTCGTGCGGGTCATGTAGGAGAATTTCGGCAATTTTTAGAGGGAGCGCGAAAGATTTTTGTTTGATGAAAAAATACATTGAGACCATGGCGATGCGTTTTTCCCAGAGGGATTTAGAGTGAGCGAGTTTTAGCAGAGTTTTTTCGGCGAGGGCGGGAGTGAAATATAAATAGTGGCCGAGGATTTTGTAGCAGCTCAGGTCAACTAGGTCCCAGTTGTTGATGTGAGCGGTGGAGGCTAGATAAAATTTGACGATTTTTTGTTGGGTTTTGAGATCTTTTTGGCGGGTGGCTTGGGCGTATTGGGTGCATAAAATAAACAGAGCGATGGCGCGTTCTTCGTGGTATTTGGAGGTGATTAAAGATTGTAAATCCGACCAAGGGAGTTCGGCGAATTGTTTGGCGATTAGGCGTTGTTGAGGGACGGTGAGGCCGCCGAGGAAAATGTCGCCATGGCCGTATTGGCCCGGGGCGGTGCGGAAAAATCTTTGGGAGAAAGCTGCACGCTCGGGGTTGGCATGAGTGCGGATGGTTTTAGTGATGGCTGAGAGTTGGCTTGGCATTATGGGGTTTTTAGAAATCTGGTTTTCTGAATCAATCTGAGAATATCTTCCTGATTATTATATTTTGGAATGTCGTCTAAATGTATCCAACGAATATCTTCGGCGTCTTTGTCGGTTTTTAAAATTTCTTGTTGATCGGCCTGAAATACAAAACGCACATCATAATGTATGTGATTGGGACGATCGGTGAAAAGTAATTTATTGGTGAAAAAGGCCAAATCAAAAATATTTTCAGAAAGTGGAGTTAGTGATTTTAAACCGGTTTCTTCTTGAGCTTCACGCAAAGCGACTTCCAACGTGTTTGGCTGACTATCAGAATGTCCGCCTGGTTGAAGCCATTTTTGCAGTTTGCGATGATTTA
The DNA here is from genome assembly GCA_051657905.1 of Candidatus Altimarinota bacterium. Lineage (GTDB taxonomy): Bacteria > Patescibacteriota > Gracilibacteria > UBA1369 > UBA1369 > JBOFLO01. The sequence continues at coordinate 3,148 of JBOFLO010000033.1, forward strand.
GAAGAACTGCTTTTTGGCGATCAGAGGAAATAATCCAGGCAGAGCCGGTGATATGGCCAATGTGGCAGAAATTTCGATCAAAGCATTGAGGATTTTCATTTACAAAATCTTGGAAAAGCTGGAGAGTTGCTTGATCTTGCGCATCAATGGATTGATATTCCGCCAGTTTTTGCTGAAGCCATTGGCGATGCATATGGTTAGGTTAAACTGATTGAATTGTAGACTTTTTGAGGGGGTTTGACTAGTTGCTGGAAGGGGAATAAGTTGTGTTGGAATTATAAAAAATACATTTATGAACTTAGAAATTTTGTCGAAAGCCAATGCGGAAAGAATGAGGGTTACGCCTGCTTATCAAAAATGTCGTGAGGAATGGAGCTTGGCGGATTGGAGTAATGCGTTGGCGGGGGAGACTGGGGAGCTTTGCAATATTATTAAGAAAATTCGGCGAGGGGATGATATTGATGTGAAAGAAGCCGGTAAGGAATTAGCAGATATTGTGATTTATGCGGATTTATTGGCGAGCGAATTGGGTTTGGATTTGAGCGAATGTATTGTGCAGAAATTTAATGAAGTTTCGGACAGAGTGCATTCGTCGATTAAAATTGATAAAAAATAAGACGAGTTTTTAAGCTCGTCAGGTTAAGGAAGTGAGGGGCAAACATCATTGCTTGCTGTTGCGGTAGCCATCGGGTGGTGAGGCTTCAGTGCTTGGCAATGAGTAGGTTCCCATCTGAGGTTTTGCTCCAGGTTGGAGCAGGGTTTGTAGATCGACTACTGGTTTAGGTGGGCGGGGATACCCCTGCATGTAGTAGAGCGAGTGGGGGATCGGTTTTTCGTCGGGCTGGCGTTTGATTCGAAGTTTATCTTTCAATGAAACTCCATAACCTCCAGCGTTGATGAAATCATCCAGGGAAATTGAACGATAGCCACGCTTGGCCACGTATTCGAACTCCCATTCCGCCCAACACTCCACCATTTCGTCCAGGCCAACGGGTGTGCCCAGGTAGGAGTAGCTTAAAGCGTCTCCTACGGCCGAACCTGCTTGGATATAGCGCTTTTCCACCATACTGTCGGTGTAGAAAATCCTGACAAGCCAGCTGCGAAATTTGTTCCACATTTTTTCCTTCTTCCAAAGTCAAAGACGGAAATCGTCTTAACGGACGAAATTATAGTGTGAAATCAAGGTTTTGCAATGAGTTTTTGTTGAAGCTATTAAAATTGACAAAAATTAAAAGAGGTTTTAGAATCGCCACTTGCGAAAAGGCTTCATGGTGAGGCTTTGAGCAGATCTTCGACAGGAAAGTAGGTAGAGATGAGCGAAATTTTTGATTTGAAGGGCAAGTCTGCGGCAGAGATCAAGCGGTTTTTGAAGAAGACCGATTTGACCATGGAGCAGAAGTATTGGCTGTGTTTGGCTAATGGCCAGTTTTCTAAGGAATGTTTGGAGGGTGTGGATAAATTTATCACTCATATATCTTTCACTTCTTGCAGCTTTGAAGGAATAGATTTTGGCGAAAGGACATTCTTTAACTGTCAGTTTTTAGGGTGTTCATTCAAGGGGGCAAAATTTTTCAATTGTGATTTGGAGGGGGTGGTTTTTCGTAACTGCCAAGTCACGGGAATGGATTTTCGTATTAAAGAAGGATCATTCGGATCCTTTATAGATACGAACATGGAGGGATTTGTCACTAATCAAGAATTCAGTCAAAAAAATGAAGGGTTCGATTTCAGCTTAAAAAGGAAATAATTCTGCAACTTTCTGTCGTGTATATAATCGACCTGTTTTCCCATTGTGGTTGAGAACAGGTGGATTTCCTATGGTTAAATTATTCTAAGAAAATCAGTAAGAACATTATAGCCATA
>JBOFLO010000034.1:0-7970 GCA_051657905.1 Candidatus Altimarinota bacterium
CAATGACCGTTTCTTAGAAAAAGTTTTAGAACCTGGAACAGACAAAATTAATGTTGAAAAAGCCAACAAGAATTTGGATATGCTTTATAAAAAAGGTATTCAATCTTTACGCCGTTTAGCTGGAACTTCCGAAAAGAAATATCAAGATTTATATGCTCAATTTAAGAAAAACCCAGAATTAGCTACCAGCTCCCCTACACTTTCTGCCCAACCAACTGATTTTCAAAAAGAAATCGTTCGTCTTGGTTATTTACAAGAACAACAAGAAGTTGAATTGATGCAAAAGGGACGTATTGAAAAATTCCGTGAAGAATTAGCGGAAAAGATGGGGCCACAATTAGCAAAAAATGCTCGCGAAAAAGGTGCGAAAGTTACTGATGAAGAAGTTAAAATTGCCATGAATGAACTTCCAGTAAGTTTCTTATTGGGATGTCAGGTTAATACTTTAAATGAAACTGTAACAGTTGGAGCTGCGGTTCCAATCATGTTACCTATTAATGAAAATTTCACTTTCGTTATTACTCCAGGTGCCGGTGGTATCATAGGTGTTGGAGCCAATAATCCAGAAGGTGGATTCTTCGGTCTTACCGTAGGTTTAATCGCCAAAACTGATTTACCAGGAAAAGTTGGTGAACGCTTCACTTTAATTGGTGGAGTTCACGCCGGCTTAGCTGCTGGTGGAAGAGGCGGTGAAGCAGGGGTTGGCCCAGTTCTAGGAGCCCATGGTGGTGTAGAATTCCAATTCACAGATCCAAGAGATCCGGAAGTTACAACTAGATATTTTGCTGGCTTACACGCCGGAGTTGGCTTAGCCCTAGATACTCCAGGTGTAGCCTTTGGTGGATACTTCAGATGGCAAGATGATGTACAAGCACTCTTCAATCGCGATATGAAAGAATATTTTGCCGAAAGAGATTTAACTAAATGGATTGATCAATACAATGCTTTACCGGAAAAAGGCGCAGCTCGTACAACTTTTGCCGACAAATTAAAATCTGATCAAAGAATGTCTCAATATTTGGCGGTTGATACTGAACCAAAACCAGATACCGAAACTACCATCATGTTATTCGAAAGATACATTAGCGAAACTCGCTACAAATTCGCTACTGATGAATTTGATCCAGGAGTAATTTTGGGTGGAACTATCGGCGTTGGCATGCATCACATTATTATGCCTCCACTTTGGTTCGTAGATGTTTTGGGTGGTTTGAAAATTAATATCGGTAAAGATGTTGTTTCTAACCGCAAAAGAAAAACCAATGAAGAAGACATGGAAGGTTACGGTGAATTAAATCGCCGTGATCAACTTGATCAAGCATTTGCTTCAATGCAAGGAACTGCCACAGAAAGATCAAGACAAATCGAAACAGCCGGAGCAAGATTTTTGGACTCCAAAGGCCAAATCAGAGTTTCTGAATCAGAAACAACCGGAGGTGTGGAAAAACAAGTTGTTGGTCCAAATTTAGCTGAATACAATAAAGAATTAGCTAAAGCCGGATTAAAACTTACTCAAGATGCTCAAGGTAGAATTGAAGTTTCCGTTCTTCCAGATATCACTGAAGGAAATACTAGATTATTAATCGGACCAAATATTGCCGTCAGAGAAAACGGTAAGACTTATCTTAAATCCCCTAACTCTCTAACAAGTTTATACGCTCATCGTTTCGATAAAACTTACCCATTTGAAGTAAGCCATGGCGCAACTAAACTTTCAGTAATTATCCTTTCCGATAATCGTTTCTTCTCTCATCAAAACTTACCAAGAGAAATTGAATTAACTAAATTCAAAGGTGAATCAGCTTTCATTGAAACTTTGAATAAATCCAAAGGATCAGCTGAAGCTTATAACGATAAACAAATCAATTTAGCTGAATATCAAACTGCCGCTCAAGATATGGATAAAGTTTTAAATAATGGCGAAAGATTAGATAATAAAGATATTCGTGAAGATTTGGACAAACATTCCAAACCTCTATACAAATTCATGGATAGCAAGAAACAAACTTTCTTGTCTATTACCAACATGGATGCTAAGAATTCTAAAAAAGCTCCAGGTGAATATAACAAAGAAACCCTCTACACATTCTTTGATGAATACGCTGATAAAAATAAAATCGAAAAATTCTCACCTGCTGAAAAAGAAAACCTATTCTTGGAATTAACTGAAATGCGCTATGTGGAAATCATGAGAGGTTATGGCCAAGAAGCCGCCTTCAATGAAAGATTAAACTGGGCAAAAAACACTGTTTTGATTCCATATTTCCGAGAAAGAATCAAAGATATCGGCAACCCTCCGATCACAATGTCCGCCGAACAATTAGCTGAAAAAGCTATCGATGATATTAAACATTTATCAGTAAGTTTACCACATAGTGAATTAGATCCATTTACTTCTGCTGCCACTGCCTTGGGTCGTGGATCAGACGGTATGCATATGATTCTTAAAATCGGTAATGTTAAAGAATACGGTTATGTAACTGGTAAAGATTACAGTGAAGCACTTAAGAAAAAAGATGGAAGTCCAGACTATCAATTAGCTTTGGTACTTAAATCTCAAATCGAAGCCTTGCCTAAAGATTTATCTAACAAAGAAAACTTAGATCGTTTCATGAGAAGCTCTCTAGCGATGAAAACAGCCAGTTTGGATGGATTAACTTTGGTACTTGGTTTAGAAAAATTCAACAAAGTAAAAGACTACTACGCTGGTAAAGAAGTTAGCGCAGCAGATTTACAAAGCTTCACTGACTTAATTAAAAACCTAGAAACTGCTCGCGACAATGGTGAATTAAACTACGTATACACTAATGAAAAAGGCCAAAAATATATTTTCTTAGTAAGACAAAGTTTGAAATCCGGTGTCTTCCAAAAATGTGCGAACTACACAATCACTTATAATGACGAAGTAGCTATCCTTCCTCCAGAAGCGGCAGAAGCAATGCAAATTCTAGCTAGCCAAGGTCAAGCTCTTACTACAGTCGAAAGATCAACAATGCTTCAATTCAACAGCTTATTCGGTGGAGTTATTGCCGGTGTGAATATTGAAGGACCAGCAGGCAAACCACCAGGAGGTGGAGGTGGAAATGAACCAGAACCAGAAGCTCCAGCTGAAGGTGAAGTTGATCAAGAAGCAGGTGGACCGAAAGAACCTCCAACTAGAGAAGGAACTCCGCAACAGCCAACTGAAAACGTTCCGGATATTGATGGTGGAGTCTAAAAAAATACTTATAAAAAATAAAAGAAATAAATTCAAATTTATGAATAAAATTAAAGCCCTATCAATAACGCTCTCCTTCCTTGGACTACTGGGATTGGTACCAGTCACTCAAGCAGCTGTACAGCATCTTTCTGTACCAGTTTGTAGTTTGGCTGTTTATCCATTCAACCCAGACACTCCGGAAATTTACGGTGCAGCCGGGACAGCTTTGATTAACAAACTTACCGAATCTGTTTGTAAATCACGAACTCCTTACAATTCACCTTACAATCAACCACCACAAGTAAATCAAAATCCACTTAAGGATGTTGCTAATATTGAAAATAAAAATGTTCCTTACGCAACTCATTTACATACTTATATCAACAATTCACTAGAAGATAATTACTATTATCGCTCTTATGTTGATAAATTTGAAATCCAATTAGAAAGTGATGCCCTCAATAACATGGAAGGTGCTATTCAATGTACAACACCAGCACCGGGAAGTTTCACTGGCAATGCAAATACCATCAGTGATTGTAATGGATCAATTAATGATGAAGATTTTTATGGAGGTGTAAGTGTTTCTTACAATTCCTCAACTGGTACAGTTACTTGGGAATTCGGAACAGTAAACAAGAATTTACGTCCTAATATGTGGGGAAATAACGATTCAAACCCCTCTGATAGCGATAATTTCAACGAAGTATTAACAGCAGTTTTTGGAACATCTGCTAATCTATCCAATTACCAATCTGTTTACCGTAGCTTCACTCCTTCCGTGACTGTAAAAACTAAAAATAATAATCCAGAAATCTGGAGCGCCACTACTACTTCTCGTGTTTTAATTAGAAATTACGCTATTCTTAAATCCAGTTTTAATGCAATCAGCGGAAACAGCAACAAAATTAACAATCTTTGTACTACTGCTGGTGATTACACTAAATGGTGTCCAGTTGCCACTCCATCCGGACAAGGCTACCAAACCGTTCAACTTGGCAATAACGGCCAACAACAATGGTTCTGGTTCCCAATCGGTTCAGTAGTTTCAGTTTGGAGAAAACCTCCAACTCCCCCAGCCTTAGCCTGCGCCGACCTGACTTGGGACGGCTCCTTCGGCAAGAAAAATCAACAGGGAAATTTCGTTCCCGCCAACGACGGTCTCCCTAATTCCTTAAAAGCCGGTCAAGAAGCTTTGATGTATGTAAAACCCGTTTATGAAAACGGCCCAGCCAACAGTCCAAAACGTCCAGTAGAATATCACTGGGTAGCTTTCCAACCAGAATCAAATCGTCCTAACTGGTTCATTAAAAATGATAGCAACACTTTAACTATCATCGAATCTCTTGGTCAAATGGGTCAAATGGAATTGGGTCAAGGATTCCAATTAAGCCAACTTCCTTTTAACCTAATTAAAAAAGCTTCAGCACAAATTATTATCGACAATAATTTAGCTGAAAGTTTAGAACTTAATGAAGGAGTACAATTATCAGATCAAGTTTTAAATATTATCAGTCTTGGAGCTTTCAAAGATACTCATAACTCTGCCGGCAATGGCAGTAACCCAATTGTTGATTTCGATACAGTTGGTAAACAAACCATTTACTATAGCGGTGGTTCAGTAAACACTATCGTGGGTGTTCAAGCTTACTACTCTGATGGCTTGAATGTACCTGGCGACGGTCCAATGGTGGCTACTTCCAACGGTACAAAACAAAAAGCTGAGCCTTGTCATTTGGAATTCAAAATCCAACAGCCTCCAGCAGTTTGTACAGGATTATCTATTAGTCCAAATTCATTGGCTCCTAATACTCCTACAACTTTCACAGTAACTCCAACCTTCAGTCCATCAGGAGAAACAATTCCTTTGAATTATTTATGGGATGCTTCTGTCTTAAATATTAACAGCCCTCAATACGGTAGATTTAAAAATTCTCAAGCCACTGCCGGCGATGGTCAAAATATTTTCGTGGAAACAGTAGATAATCAAACTTATTATAGTGGTGGTCCAGGCGGAGTACGTGTTCGTGTACAGGCCATGGCCAAAGAAGGCGATCAAATTTTCCCACTATGTAAACAAGAATTAATCATTCCAAATATTCCTGGAGCAATCTGTGAACAATTGGAAATGGATTTATATCTTGTTACTGGTAACGGAACTGTTCCAGCAAATTTAGCAGACTTCGAAGCTGGCAATACTTATGAAATTAGAGTTGATACGGCTAACTCAGTTAAAACTGATGACACCCCAATTCAAAATTACTCAATCCAAGCCATGAATAATGTCATGATTGGCGTGGGTGACTTAACTCTTGCTCCTGGTAGCCCGGCTCAATGTTTGGCTGTTTTTGAAACTCAATCTGCCAGCGTTGTAGTTAACACTCCAGTAAATTGTGTATACCTTTACACTCCAAATGAAGGCGATACAATTACTTTCACAGCTGTGCCAGATGATGGTGTTCCAGCTTGTAAAATTCAACAAGTTATCCCAGATCAACCTGGTGATAATTTCTGTGAAGATATTAACCTAACTGTTAATGGTGCTGATTTGGGTAACTCCCCTACTACGACAGCTGGTCAAAGTTATAGCTTAGCTGTTGATCCAGAAACTACTGATGGAACAAATATCGGTATGGTTCAATGGACTGAAAATGGCAATGGTCAATTGATTGGAAACCCTCTTAACAATCAACTTTACCCAGGGCAATGTCCAAATATAATTGATAATCAATCAGTTACTACTCCAAGTTTCTGCCGTTACTTATACAATACTCCAAGTGGAGAAAATCAAAGTGGTGGCTTCAGCGTTACAGCTGTTCCAAATGATGGTGTAGCAAATTGTACTGCTCAATCTAATTTCTTCACTCCACCGGATGAAGAGGAAGAACCATATTGTTTATACTTGGATTTGGATTACAATCCAGAACCATTCAACCCATTATCAAACCCAACTAACTTAACTGCTACTGTAGTTTTGAGTGATGGAAGCCAATATGAAGACCGTGTAAGATTCCAATCTACAGACGGAACCGGTGATTTTGCCGGAGGATTCGGTTCAGTATCTGGAACTGGTACAAGTAATTTCCGTACTGATGTTGATTCAACCAACTCTACCAGAACTGTTACCTTCGACGGTGACAATGAAGATACTGGAATTAATATTACTTTAGCTGATACAACAATCGCTCAAAGCGCCGCTTGTCAAAGACAGTTACGTCCTGACAACGAAGGTGAGGTTTGTGAAGAACCACCAAGAATCGTTAAGGAAGATGATGATACATATTGTTCATCTAACTTCGGCGAACCTGGAACTCCAGAAAATCTATGTTGGTCAATCGATGGCGGATTATTCTCTAACGGTACAACTTCCGCTACTGGATCATGTGTAAATATTCAAGACACTGAAAACGAATTCAGTTTGGAAGTAGAAGATTGTAACCCTGAATTTAGAAATATTTGTTACGATCGTTTATCTGAAGAAGATGAAATTCCAAATATTGATAAAAAATTAAGTAAGACTTCAACTGGCGGTTATGGAAGAAACATTTCTTTCTCAACTACCGGAAGTTCCGATGAAAAAGTTTACTATCAAATCCAATTCCAACCAGAAAACTACGTCGACGGTAAATTAATGAACGCTAGAATCGTAGATCCAGCTTTCGACGGAAAAATCATTGGTTACAAATACAAAGATACTAATCGTTCAACAGGTGTTCAAGCCGATGTAATTAATGTTGATATGAATAGCATCCGAGTTTACCAAGGTGATCCTCGTTCTGGTGCTGATCAATTGGAATATTGCCCAGCTAACTTCGACAAGGAAGAAGATTTAGGTGAAGACACTCCATGTTTCAGATTGGAAACCTCTAATGATTTCCAAAGTAATTACAATGATAATGGTGCTTACATGGCCATTTACGGTATCGACTCTGACGAATCAATTTGGATTGAATATAACGGTACAATTCAAAGAAATAACAATTCACTTTCCAAAGATGATTGTGCTTCTGGCGCATTCTGTCAGGAAAGATTCTATAATCAGTCATTCGTAACTGACATGGAATATTGTGAAGAAGAAACTGTTACTGATGAAAATGGAAATGAAACAACAACTTGGAATTGTGAATACGAACAAAACGACAATCCACGTTGCGAATACTATTATAATGAAAAAGGTGAAAGAGTTTCTGTAGAAGGAAATGACCAGGATTGTGATGAAGAAAACCTTACTATCGCCACTCCTCCAACCTATGTTGAACTGGTTTGTCAGTATTTCTTAACCCGTGCCAGCGGTGACGTATTCCTAGAAGACAAATTGGTTTACGGTGTAGATGTTTCTAAATGTTATCCATTCAGAAATACCACTTCTACTATCGTCAAAGTTGTTCCTCCAATTCCACAAGAATTAGGAAGTACAGGTTCTGGTGACGGACAAGTTGTACAAATCAACAATGAAATCTGTAAGGCAGGTCAAAACAATTTCTCTGGCTTAAATCTATCAGCAGATCAAATTGCCGAATTATCTAAACTTTACGGTTCAAATATCGTTGAAAATCTTTCTTCTACTATCTGTGAAATCGGTTTAGTACCAGGTTCAGATTGGGATAAAGATGTAATCAGAACAACAATTGATAGAAATATCAGCAAATTAACCAGATGGGTAACCGACTTCGTTCTTGGTAACTCAATCACCGATTTGAATGCTATGGAACAAGTTTACTACTACAATGGTGAAACTGCTGGAAACGACACTGTTACATTAAAAGCTGCT
>JBOFLO010000035.1:0-7125 GCA_051657905.1 Candidatus Altimarinota bacterium
GGTTTATATGTTTCCAATAATGCCACCAGTTGGGCCAATAATATTTTTGAAGGTAACACCGCCCCAGCCGGTCCGAATTGTGACGAAGATGCCGCTGGAGATTCCGATTCAGCGGGTAATAATATCATCGTAGTAACTACCAATTGTCCAACTACAGGTAGCGATATTACCGGTGTCTCCCCCAACCTAGGCACACTTGCCACAAACGGTGGAACAACTCTCAACCGTCTACCCGCCGGCGGAAGTAACGCCATCGACGCCGCCAATGCCACCTTCGCTCCCGCTGTAGATCAACGCGGCGCAGCCAGACCATTCGGCGGAGTTGACGATATCGGTTCTGTGGAAGTGGGTGTGGATTTAACTCCACCAGTTATAGCCGAAGTAACGCCAGTTCCAACCCCAGATAGCGACACAACCCCCAGCTACACTTTCTCTTCGGACGAAGCCGGAACAATCACCTATGGCGGTGACTGTTCATCCGGAACAACTTCAGCCACAGTTGGAAACAACACCATCACCTTCAACGCCCTTTCCGTCGGTGCTCACACAAACTGTACAATTATGGTCACCGACGCCTCAACCAATGACAGTAATATTTTAAATGTCACGGCTTTCACCATCACCTCCGCTCCACTTAATATTGGCAGAATTCTTTTCCAAAATGACGACTTCGCCACAGTTTATTCTGACAGCTTGGTAATTAATAGTGATGATCAGGCGGCTGGAGATATCAGTGTAAAATTCGGAAACACTATCGCAGAATCATTAACTTGGGATGTCAGCGAAAGTGAATTTAATTTATCTGCCGGATTGGATTTAAATAGCAATCAATTAACCTCTTTCCGTACTGAAAACGCCACTGCTTTTCCAGGGGGTGCCCCAGGTTTGGGCGGCGGTGGAACTGGTAGATTAATTATGTTAACCAGCAGTGACAACGTTGCTCCAGGTTGTACTCCCACACCTTGCGACCCAGGAATTTATGTTTGGGATGGAACAGAATGGTTGCCATTATTTGGCGTCGGAGGAGCCGGCACCCCAGGTGGTAATGCCAATGATATTCAATACAACGATGCCGGAGTTTTTGGTGGAGAAAATGCTTTAGAATATGACGCAGCCACCAATCAAGTAACCGCTCCGGGAGTTGCTGTTGGTGAAGATTTCGCTCTAACCGGAGACATCTCCCCTGCCCAGCTTACCGCCAATCAAAATGATTACAACCCAACCGGTCTCGACACAGCCAGCGTAATTAGAATCAGCGGAGACACATCTTTCCGCACCATCACAGGTATAGCTGGTGGCGCCGACGGTCGTATAATCAAGCTTCATAATATCGGTACCAGCACAATTTTATTAGCCAATCGAAATACAGGTTCAACTGCTACCAATCGTTTCGATTTCGGCGGAAATGACGTGCCACTTTTTCCTGGAGATTTATTATCTCTTCAATACGATTCCACCTCCGGCTTTTGGAGGACAGACACTGACACACATATTATTCCTCCAGCTCGTTGGGGACTTTATCATTATCATGACATGCTCGGTGTTACCACCGACTCAGCAATTTCTTCACAAGTATCTGGTACTTCCGCCGCCAACTCAGCCACAGCCATCACCAGTGTGGCCGCGCATAGTGGTGTAGTTCAGCATACCACTGGTACAACCGCCACTGGCCGCGCCGCCATGATGAGTATCAATCCGAATAATATTTTACTTGGTAACTCCTGGTATTGGCGCTATGACAGTATGGTTCGTATCACTACTCTTTCTGATGGTACTAATCGCTTCATTTATCGTAATGGATTCCTTGACTCCCCTAGTGCCGAACCAACTGACGGAGTTTACTTCCGCTACAGCGATAACCTTAACACTGGCCAATGGCAATTAGTTTGTCGCAGCAATGGTACTGAAACAGCAACAGCCAGCACCAGCGCTCCCGCTGCCGCCACCTGGTATCGCCTTACTATTATTGTTAATCCTGCTGGCTCCAGCGCTGAGTTTTTTGTTGATGGAACTTCCATCGGTACCTGCGCTTCCAATCTTCCAACCGGTGCGGGTCGTGGAACCGGCTTCGGAAGTTTTATGCTCAAATCAGTTGGTTTAACCGCCCGCACGATCGATCTAGACTATGTAGAAATAACTTCTTACGCTAATTCCGTAAACTAATGTCGGCAAAAATCTCCCCACATATTTTTCGTCACATTTTCCAATTCACCGTTATTGTCGGAATATTTTTCGCTGGAAATTCTTTTGCGCAGGCTGCCACCATCACCGTAAATAGCACTGCCACCACTGTCGCCAACGATGCAATCTGTACATTGCCCGAGGCTATCACATCAGCCAATAACGACGCCGCCGGCACCACCAACTGTACAGCCGGTTCCGGCACTGATACTATTAATTTCAGCGTCTCCGGAACTATTGATATCAGTGGAGCAAATTTAACCACCATAACCACCTCCCTTATTATTGATGGCGGAAATAATATCACCGTCGACGCACTCAACACTGCCAGCCGCCGTATTTTTAACTTGAGCAGTGCAGCCACCTCCGTCACTATTCAAAACATTGTTCTTACCAACGGTATACAAACCAATGGTGGTTGTATCAATACCGCCGGTAATATCTCCGTCACTTTAACCAATGTAACCTTAGACGATTGTCACGCCACCGGTGATGGCGGAGCAATTTATTTTGGTGACAACACCAATCCCTCGCTGATCATGACCAATGTAACTTTGACCAACAACACCACCGACGGTGATGGAGGTGGTGTTTTCGCCGACGATGGAACCGACATTACCGCCACCAATTTAACCGCCACCTTCAATGAATCTCCCAATGGTAACGGTGCCGTAATTTATTATAATGCTTATCAGGCTAACGCCTCCAATGTAGTAATAACTGGAACCTCCAGCATCACCAACAACTATTCTTTAGGCGGTGCAATTTACATCAGAGATGATGATGGCCATATCGTTTCTGGAGTAAACTTCGAAGATAATACCGCCGGTAATGCCGGCACCTTTCAGGCTGGTAATGGAGGAGCTATTCAAACTTTGGGTGTTGCTAATGTGGTTATTTCCGATAACACCTTCACTACCAATATTACTTATTATTTCGGTTCAGGCGGTGCAATCGAAATCAGTGATGCAGCCAATGCTCTAATTGAAGATAATACGTTTACTGGTAATGAAAGCGATTACGGCGGAGCTATTCACGTCTCTGAAGGTAATGCCACCATTCAAAATAATGCTTTCCTAAACAATGAAGCCGTCGATGAAGGAGGAGCAATGTACTTAAGTGAAGCCGGTGGAGGAGGAGCGGTTGTATCAATTATCAATAATACTTTCGACGGCAATATCGCTAATGCCGATGGAGGCGGAGCAATTAGAAATCGTTTCACTGACGCTTCTATTTATAATAATACTTTTACTAATAATAGTACCCCCGGAGTCGGTGCAGTTTTATATGTAGATTCAGGTAGTCAAACTGAATTCGCCAATAATATTTTCGAAGATAATACAGGTACAGGTACTTGTGAAGTAAATGCTCCAGTATCTTTTACCAATCAGGGAAATAATTTATTCGACAGTGCCACCGGCTGTTCACCAGGCGGTTCAGATTTAACCGGCACCACCGCCAACCTCGGCGCCGTCACCAACAATGGTGGCCCAACGGTAAGCCGTTTGCCCGGTGGCGGAAGTGACGCCATCGACGCCGCCAGCGCCACCTACGCCCCCGCCGTAGATCAACGCGGCGCCGCCCGCCCATTCGGCGGAGTTGACGATATCGGTTCCGTAGAAGTAGGAGCGGATTTAACACCTCCGGTCATTGCCGAAGTAACTCCCGTCCCAACCCCCGCCAGTGACACAACTCCCGACTACACTTTCTCTTCCGACGAAGCAGGAACAATAACTTACGGCGGTGATTGTTCGTCCGCAACAACTTCAGCTACAACAGGAAACAACACCGTTACCTTCAACACACTCTCTCTCGGCGCCCACACCAATTGTACAATCATGGTTACTGACGCGGCCACCAATGACAGTAATATTTTAAATGTCACAGCTTTCACCATCGTCTCCCCTCCTACCAATTTTGGTCGCATACTTTTCCAAAACGATGATTTTGAAACTATTTATTCTGACAGTTTGGTAATCAACAGTGATGATCAAGCAGCAGGAAATTTAATTTTGCAATTTGGATCATCCATCGCTCAAACTTTAACTTGGAACACCACCAATAGCAGATTCGATTTATCCGCCGACTTGAACTTAAATAATAATCAATTAACCTCTTTCCGTACTGAAAATGCCACCGCTTTTCCAGGTGGCGCCCCAGGTTTGGGCGGAGGCGGAACAGGTAGATTAATTATGCTCACCAGCATTGACTCAGTTGCTCCGGGCTGCACCCCAACCGCCTGCGACCCGGGAATTTATGGCTGGGATGGTACAGAGTGGTTACCCTTAATTAACTTCGGTAGTGGACTACCCGGAGGTAATGCTAATGACGTTCAATATAATGACGGAAACTCCATAGAAGGTGAAAATGTTTTTGAATATGATGAAACTACTGATCAATTAACTAGCCCCGGAACTGCCATCACCGAAGACCTAGTTCTAGCCGGAGACATCTCCCCTGCCCAACTTACCGCCGATCAAAATGACTACAACCCAACCGGTCTTGCCACCGCCGCCACAATCAGATTAAGTGGCGATAGTTCTTTCCGCACTATCACCGGTTTGGCCGGAGGTACTGATGGTCGTATCATCTTGCTTCATAATATCAATGGCAACTCCATTCTCTTAGCCAATCAAAGCACAGCTTCCACTGCCGCCAATCGTTTTGATTTGGGGGGCACTGATTTAACTCTTCTTGGTGGTAATTTAATCACCTTACAATACGACTCAACCTCCAGCCGCTGGCGCATCAAAAACACCAAAGCCTTCGCTACACCAATGGCTCGCCGAGGTGCTTATCACATTCACGACATGATGGGTGTAACCACCGACTCGGCCATTTCTTCTCAAGTAGCAACCGGTACAAATTCCGCTACTGCCGTTACCAGTGAAATAGCACATCCAGGTGTAGTCAGACATTCCACCGGCGCTTCAGCCACAGGCCGCGCGGGAATGCTCAGTACCAATGTCGATGGGATTTTATTAGGCAATTCCTGGTCCTGGCGTTTTGAAGGCATGGTTCGTCTCACCACAGTCTCTGCTGCTGCACAAACCTACACTTATTATATGGGCTTTATTGATGCCGCCGCCACCGAACCAGTTGATGGAGTATATTTCCGCTACACTCACGGCACCAACTCCGGCCAATGGCAATTAGTTTGCCGCAGCAATAATACTGAAACAGCAACGAATAGTAGTTCTGCCGTAGCGGCAGCAACTTGGTATCGTCTTACCATAGTGGTCAATCCAGCCGGCTCCAGCGCTGAATTTTTTGTAAATGGAACTTCCATCGGAACTTGCGCTTCCAATCTCCCAACTGGTGCCGGACGCGGCACAGGTTTTGGCAGCAATATAATTAAATCAGTCGGCACCACGGCCCGCACGGTCGATCTCGATTATCTGGAAATCGCTTCCTACGCCAACGTTATAAATTAGGTCATGTAATTTACTAGCTTTAGCGCTTATACTGCTCTATAATCCAATAAAACAAATAACAATTTAAATAGACGTCATGAGAATTAAATTTATTTCTGGGCTTATCACTGCCATTCTTCTGCTTCAGTTCACGCCAGCTTTGGCAGCTTTTTCCGATGTGCCTCAGGTTCATCCCAACTTTCTCGCCATCAAATATTTAAATGAATCCGGAGTAGTAAAAGGTTATGAAGACAATACTTTCCGCCCAGCTCAAAAAGTAAATCGTGCCGAAGCTCTTAAAATTATTCTAGTTGGTTTAGGCGTAGAAGTTCCCGAAACGGCCACCAGTACCAGCTTCAGTGATGTCAAAATTAATGATTGGTTTGCTGCCTATGTCATGAAGGCCAAAGAATTGGCAATTGTTAATGGTAATCCAGATGGAACTTTCGCTCCTGGTCGTACTGTTTCTCGTGCTGAATACATCAAAATGCTTTTGATGAGTAACGGTTTCAAAATTGAAAACTGGCAAGATAAAGAATTATTCAATGATGTAAAAAAGACTGATTGGTATGCTCCCTACATGAACTACGCTGGCTCTGCAGGTTTAATTACCAAAGATGCCAACAATAATTTAAATCCCGGCCAAGAACTTGGTCGTGGAGAAGTTGCTGAAATTTTCTATCTATTAATGATTATCCGTCAGGGTGGAGATACACAATTTCTTTTGAATCAGGCTGAATTACAAATGGCCCAAATTGAATCTTACATCGCCGGCAATGAGCCATTGTTAGCTAAGCGTTCTGCCGAATTAGGTGTTGATATGACTCAACAAGCTCTCAGAAATATGCCAGATAATAATATAGTAATTGGTGCCGCTAAATTAGCTCGCGCCTATGATTTTCTCATGAACGCTTTCATCACTGGTATTCAAAAAGATTATGTAGCAGCCAAATCTTGGGCTGATCAGGCCATCGTTAAGGCTACCGAAGCTTGGGAAGCAAACAATGGTATCCAAAGTATCGCTAAGCATATCAAAGATCGTGCCAACGAAATTATCAATCAAATTCCCAAGGCCTAATTTCTGACACGACTAATCCCCTCTCCACTCAAACCCGGACTTCAAGTCCGGGCTTTTTTATGGTAAAATAACAAGATTTATTTAAAAATCTCCGTTGTTTTCCAAAACAAAAAATCAACAAAATTCTAAAAAATTTATTATTCTGACCAGCGGTCTGATTTTTATGCTGGGCTTTTCACCTTTAGCTCAAGCCATTATGGGCTCCAGCACCAACTACCAACTTGATTCCGCCGACTTCAGTAATGGCGGAGGATCAGGCAGTTCAACTAATTATAATCTCGATGCGGCCGTAATTGGCGACAATATGGATGGCAGCATTATCAGTCACAATTATCAAATCTGTTCCGGTCTTGTCCAAGAAACTTTCGCCACTTGCGACGACCCGGCTCCGCCCGCCCCACCCGAACCCCCAGAACCACCTGAACCTCCCGCCCCACCAGTAGTCAATAATCC
>JBOFLO010000036.1:0-12376 GCA_051657905.1 Candidatus Altimarinota bacterium
GAAAGATCCAGCAGATGTGCCTTCGGTGGCGCTAGCTAATATTGGACTTGAGTATATTGGAGAAGAACAGATTTTATCAAAATTACTTAAAAAAGTAGTAAGATTAATGCAGATTTAAATTATGGCTTTGCAAAAAAAACGCATTAAAACTAGTGAAGAGAATGATTTGAAAACCAAGAAAAAGGCTAAAAAAAGCCAAGGGAAGAAGGTTATTTATATTGAGATAGATGATGAAATAACTTCGGTTTTTGATAAAATCAATAAATTAAGATTCAAGAAAATTTATTTGGTTATTCCACAAAGGGCGATACTTTTTCAAAGCGCGATTAATTTAAAAATTCTAAAAAGAAAAGCTGAGGATATTGAAAAGGAAATTTTTGTGATTACTAATGATCCGAATGGCTTTAAATTGGCGCAGAGAATTGGATTGCAGGTTTTTGATAAATTGGAGGGGCATGAGCATCCATCTTTAGTGAATGGGAAAATATCTGATCAGAATGATATTACGCCTTTGAAGGCTTCGGTTAACAGTTTGTCGGAAGAGGCGCCGAGCCGTAGAGATGAAAAGAAATTTTCTATTTCAGAATTAATTAGAAGAGCGCCGGGTGGCTTAAGCATTCTGTCGAAGAGAAATACTATTAAGAATGAAGGAACCGGTAAAAAGAAAAAAGAGCAGAAGAGTTCGTTGGTGTTGGTTGCTCCTAACAAGAAAGCCTTGTTTTCTTTGGTGGGGGTAAGTGTATTAATTTTTGGTTTGATTTCCTATATAGCTTTGCCGGGAGCGACTTTGAGTTTAACGCCGAAGTCTAATGTAATAGAAGTTACTACTAATGTGACTTTGGCTGATTATGATAGAAATCAGGCGGAATTGGATACAAGGCCGCCGAAGATGATTCCAAGTTATAGAGTTTCTACTAATATAGAGAAGGTATTTTCCTATCAGGCGACTGGAAAGGAATTTCAAGGTAAAAATGCCCAGGGTAAAGTTTTGATTAAGAATACTAGTTCCAACGATTGGCCGTTGATTCCGAGAACTAGATTTCAAACTGCTGATGGGTTGGTGTTTAGAATAGATAGACAAATTGTAGTGCCAGGAGGGAGTGCGGCGAATCCGGGGACATTTGAAGTGAATGTGACGGCGGATCCGTTAGATGCATTTGATCAACCGATTGGGGAAAGAGGAAATTTAGTTGAGGGTACGAAATTTTTCTTACCAGCATTATCGGCTGATAATCAGACTAAAATCTTTGCGGAAAGTGTAGGATCGTTTGATGGGGGAGAAACTAGTGCGACTAAGTTTATTAGTGCCGATGATACGGCTGCGGCCAGAGCGAAAATGGAAGTTGAGTTGAGGGATGCGGCGGAAGCGGAGCTAAAAGCTATAATTGCGCAGAGAAATGAAGAACAAAGTACTAATTTGCAGTTATTAACTGGAAACAATCTGGTGGATTTGGGAGAAATGGATATTACTATTCCTCAAAATATTGAAGGACAAAAACTGGAATCTTTTGATGTGAAGGGTACGGTGACGGTTTCCGGTATTGCTTACAATCAAGATGAATT
Organism: Candidatus Altimarinota bacterium; assembly: GCA_051657905.1. Lineage (GTDB taxonomy): Bacteria > Patescibacteriota > Gracilibacteria > UBA1369 > UBA1369 > JBOFLO01. The sequence goes on from JBOFLO010000036.1 coordinate 1,564, forward strand.
GCTGACTATTTTAAATAATGAATTGAAGGTAAAGAAAAATCCGGAAAAGAGTTTGGCAAGTGTGGATGAAAACTCAATTACTTACAAAATTACTGAGAATAATACTGTGGCGGGGAAAGTGACTATAACTCCTTCCATTCAGGGTATTGAGGAGTTTGAAATAAGTCCTAAAAAGGAAAATGGGGAAAGATTGATTAAGAAAATTAAGGATCAGATTGTTGGTAAGGAAATTCAGGAGGCTAGGGACTTTATTCAGGGGCTGCCAGAAATAGAAAAAGTGGAGATTTCGACCTGGCCGGCTTGGGCTCCGACTATTCCTTCGGTGCCGGATAACATTAAAATTGAAATACGGCGCTAAAGCTAAAAAATTCACTTAAAAATGAAGGGTGCGGGGTCTTTATTCATTTTTAAGTGAATTTTTTAGCTTTGGGTTGTGGGGGAGGGTTCAGACAGTTTATTTAGGCAAGCTATAAGTTGACTTTTTAGCAATTTTGTTATATAAATCTTTCTTATTAGCTTTTGACAGTTATATGAGAGATAATTTGGATTTTGATACTCGTGTGAAGCGAGTTTTGGAAATTGAGTCGATTTTGGGGTATTTGATCAAGTTTGGGCTGGCCTCAGTGGGGATACTAGTGGTGGCTACATTGCTTGGTTTTACTCCGGCTAGAGCGCAATCTGAAGAGGAAATTCGGGATATATTTATTGTGCCGGTAGTGAGAGCTACTGGGCAAGGGGCTGAGGTTTTTCAGCCGCAGACTGGGGAGGGATATACTGGGAATAGAGCGAATAATAGTTTGGGGGCGGGTTATGAGGATTATGTGGTTGGGGATTTTAATAAGACATCTTTGGTTTTGCAGAGAAGTTATGTGGAGCCGAAACATGATCCGTTTATGACAGGGACTGCCTACTCCCCCGTTCCGGTTAATCAGGTTAAAACGGCATCTGGACCAGCGGCGGTTTCCATTAAAGCCAGCAATAATATTAACGGGCAGGAGGGATTTGGCGGAACTACCAATACAATTTTTAAATTTACGGCGAATGCGGCTGCCACTAGCGGTATTAAGAATAATAGACAATTAGAATATCGCTGGGATTTTCAAAATGATGGGAAGCCGGACAGTTATTTTTCGGTGATTCCTAATATTCAATATGTGTTTAAGGAAGCGGGACTTTATACTGTGAAAGTGGAGGTTTTGGATGGTGATGGTAAAATCAGCAAGGCTTTTGCTCAAGTAAATGTGGTTGATAATGAAGCTCCTAAGGCAAAATTCACAGTTAATAGTATTGCGGCGCCAATGAATAGCATTTTGCGTTTTGATACATCACTTTCTTCTGATTCGCAAAGTGGGGGGCGTTCACTATTATATAGATTTGATTGGAATAATGATCGAGTTTGGGACACGACTTTTCAGAATAAAACCACATGGAATAGACTGTTTAACGAATCTGGAGAGTATATTGTGAATATGGAAGCAAGAGATCCAGAAGGCCTAAGCTCGTATGCACAAATTGCCATTCAAATTTTTGATGATCAACCACCAGTAGCTAATATGAATATTAGAAAAATTGGTGAATTTAGATATGAATTTGATGGTTCTCAGTCATTTGATGATTTTTCTGGACAAGGTAAGCTGAAATATAGATGGGATTTGGATTATAATGGGGTGAATGATCTGATTTTTACTTCAGGCTGGTCTACTACGCCTAAATACACTGGGAATTTGGGTATTGGCAGTAGTGGAAGGGTGAGATTACAGGTTATGGACCAGCAGGGATTCACATCTGATACAATTGCTGCTTTAGAGGTGCCATGGACGCAGGAATATTTAAATATGGCTTGGGAAGTGGCCTTGAGATAATCATTTTATATCTCTCTAATTACTTAGCAGCTTGAAAAATAAAAGTTGCTTTGTATTGATTGTTATCACTTGGGCTTTTAGAGCTTGGATATGGTGTTAGATCGAGGAATTTTAGATTATATGCTCCGCCAACATCTCCTCTTAATTGAATGCTGTCATTGGAAGAGTCACCCAAAACTAAATCTGCTTCCACAGCTGGGCCTTGAGTTGTGGCTATTATATGTATGGTTGCTTCGCCTGCCCAAACACAAACTACATCCGAGGGGCAGCGTGAGTCGGATTTAACCTCTGTAAACTGAATGGTTAAGCCTGCAGGCTGGAAAATCATACTTTCACCTAAGGCCAAGCTAAATGGCTGATCTGGCTGGGCGGAATCATTGGTGGATTCTGTTTCAGGTGTAGAGCTTTCTGTTGGAGTAGGAACGTCTGGCTTGGTGGTAGAAATTGGAGGGTTACAAGCCGTTAAAGTAATGATAGAAAGCAAAATAATAAGAGTGTTGTTTTTTTTCATGTTTTTTGATTGGAAATCTCATAATTTATAATAGCTGGATCGGCGAATTCTTACTATCAGATAAGATATATATTTAATGAAGGTAAAACTTGGCAAGGAAAACAAATAGTGTTATAATAAAAAGATTTTATTTATCCAAAAGCAAAAATAAACATGAAAATTCAAAAGAAAATAGCAATGTTAACCTTAGGGTTATTGTCTACTACAACCTTTTCTGCAGGGGTGTTACAAGCAGCACCGGGGGGTAATCCACCGGGGAGTAATACTCCAGCGGCAACTTTTAGTTCTGTTTCCGTATCTGCAGCTACTGCTGTAGCCGGATTATTTAGCGGCGCTTTTGCTGCCGGATCAATTTTACAAGGTATCAATACTTCAGCAACCGGCGGATCAACCGCTGTTTCCGGGGTATCCAGTGGTGGACCTGGTGTATCCGGTACTTCTTCGGCTGCAGGTTGGGCTGGTGTGCAAGGTTCTGGTGGTGCTAATGGTAATGGAGTTTATGGTAGTACCAGTTCTGCATCGGCAGCTAGTTACGGTTTGTCTGGTTTAGCTACGAGTGGTAGAGGTGTGTTTGGTACTTCAACATCTAATGATGGTGTATATGGAACATCAAACTCTGGTGCAGGTGTAAGAGCATATTCAGCCGGTAGCACTGCAATTATAGCCAATGTTTCCAATGGTGGTGGAAATGCAATTTTGGGTTATAGAAATAATACAAATGGAGTTGGAGCAGTTGTTGGGCAAATGACTGCACAAACAGTAGGGGCAGGTGGAGGTTATGCTGTAGTTGGACAATCTCTGGATGCCACTGCTGCGGTTGGAGATAGAGGGACTGGGGTTTATGGCTTTGCAAATACAGGTACTGGGGTGTTAGCTAGATCTGGTTCTGGAACTGGTTTAAATGCATTAAGTGATGCAACAGGAAATGCTATTACTGCTCAAAATGCTAGTACTAATAATTATACAGCTACTTTTTTTAATACAAGTTCGGGTCCGGGTATAAGTGTTGGTAATACCAGCAGTTCATATCCAGCGGGTACTTTCACTAATTCTGGGAATGGCGGAGGTGTATATGCATCAACCGCTTCAACTGGTAGTAGCCCTGCTGGTCGTTTCACGAAAGGAAGTAATATCGTAGATGTTGGTAGTGGAAATAATGCACTTGATGTTACTGGTACAAGTATTTTTAGATCACCATCTCCTTACACTGGTTCATATTTACAATTTTTGAATGGGCAAGACGCCGCTGCAAATTATCATGTGGTGCTACGTTCATATAATCAAAGTGGTACATTACAACCAGTTTGGATTAATGATGTAATGACAAACAATATTACTACTACGGGTGTAAGTGGGGGGGCTTTAAATATCGTGAGTGATGGATCAGCATTTTTCAGAACTACTTCTGGTGGAACTGTTAATTTCGGAGCGGGTGATACTTCGATTTTATTGAATCAAGCGGTAAGTAATAATACTGTCAATAATAGTGGGTATGTTTATGTAAATGACAACTTTAGAACTACAGGTACTAATGACATGCAGGGCGATATATCTAACTCAGCTGGAAACTTAAGTCTTAATGATAGTGTTGATATTACAGGGAGTTTGACGGCTACAGGTTCTGTGGAAATTCCAACTATTAGAACATCTTCTACTGGTTTTAGAGCTTATTCTTCTGGTTATTTTTATGCAGGTGGTTTTGCAAGTATTGATGGGGAAATTTATGCTAGAGCTGGTATTTCCAATAATGATACCGCTTTCCAAAGTGGTTATTTATATATTGATGACTCGATCAGAATCAATAGTGCCACAACTCAAAAATTAACTAATACTGCTTGGACAACTTGGTCTGACGGTAGACTTAAAGATGTTCAAAAAACTTTCGATAAGGGTTTGGCGGAAATTTTAAAGATTGACCCGATTATCTATAAATACAAAAAAGATAATACCTTGGGAATTAAGGATGATGAAGATCATGTAGGTATTATTGCTCAGGAAATTCAAAAGGTTTTCCCTGAAGCGGTTACTACAGATGAAAGAGGCTTGTTGCAATTCACTCCTGACTCAATTTACTGGGCGATGTTAAATGCCATTAAAGAATTGAATAGCAATGATGAAGTTTTGAAAGCAAAAGTTACGGCTTTGGAAGCTCAAAATAGAGCTTTAGAAGCAAGACTTTCTGCCTTGGAAGCTAAATTAAAATAAATATAAAAATAAATAAAGTATTATGAAAATGAAAAATAAAATTTTGACTGGGGTGGTATTAATGGGATTAGCCAGCAGCAGCTTAGTGTTTGCCCAGCCAAGTGGAACACCACCAAATAACAATACTCCAGACGCAACTTTCAACAGTGTTACTGTTGATGCGACAATGATTACTGAGGATGGAGAATTAACTAATAAATCCGGGGTGATTGGTGTAAAGGCCATACTTGATGTAGTTGCCAATACTGGAATTAAAACCGCAGTTGGTTCGTTTGTTAACTCTGGAAGCGGTTACGGTGTTTTTGCCAATGCTGTAGACACAGCGGTTTACGCTTTAACAACTGGAAACAACTACGCCGGTTTCTTTCGTAATAGTGGAATTGGACCAGCTTTATATGCATTTTCTTCCGCCAATGTAGGTGTACAAGCTTATGGTGGTGGTGCTGGAACTGGTGGTAGATTTTCTGCCGCTTCCGGAAATGTAGCTTACTTAGCTACTCCAAATAATTCTGTGGAAGTTAATGGGGCTATTGCACCTACTGTTGCTACAAATCCTTTAACAATCGGTGGGGAATGGAGTGGGGATTTCTTGAATCCATCCAATGCTGTTATGTTAACTAGACCTCATGTAAATACTCCAGTTATTGCTGATGGAGCAACTGAATCCTATCCACCTGGAATGGGTGACGTCGCTTCTTCTTTTTCTACTAATTGTACAAATACAGGTGGGGAAAGTATTGATGGAATTACCTGTAGATGGCCGTTGATGGTTAACAATGGTTATTCGATTGTTAGACAAACTGCTACTGCTTTAGAAAGTGTATTGTACATAACTAAAACTGGTAGAATTACTAATCCTAGTAATCAGTTTGGTGGGGTGGTTAATATCGATGATAATGTTGCAATCAGTGGAGACTTGAGCGTTGGCGGAGTACAAAGACTGGGAGGAATCGAATCAAACTCGTCTGTAAATCCATTAGAACTAGGAGCTGTTGGGACGCTTAATGGAGATAAAGTTAAAGTTTTGGATGATTTGATTGTTGAAAGCAATGATCATGGGTTACTTTCTACAGACTTGGCAAAAGACGCAGATGGATGGTTTACCTGTCCAAATGGTTATTATGCAATTGGTGTGAGAGTTACTTCAACCAATACCGTGAATGGCTTAAGATGTGCTGAATTATAATCCTAAAGACTTACGGATCTCATCGGCCTGGGCAGTGTCCTGGGCCTTTTTTTGTTCTGATTTATTTTCAGTTTCTAGATCCATCCATTCCTGATAATGCTGTTTAGCCAATTTTTCCAATTGAGGAATATGTTTAGCAGAAAGAAGAGCAAACTTTTGTTTTTCTTCTTCGAAAATATTCATTAATTCATTAATCTGCTCGATTTTAAGTTTTGGAATAGATTCAATTATTCTTTTCTTTTCTAATTTACTTAAGGAAATTGAGCCGGCTAATAATTTTAAAAATTTAGGCTGATCAAATTGCAATTCATGGGCTGGGACAGCAATATTTAAAGTGGCTGGCAGCATAGCACCAAGCTGAAAATTGGCGGGAGTTTTATCTTCTTCTGGTTCAGCGGCAGAGGGATTTGGATTGGCTGCGGAAGCAGATTGATTTGGGTCGAAATTATTAGAATCTTGCATAGATTTTTGCTTTAACGGCTAATGATTTTCCTTAATAGTTTTAAAATAAGAAAGCATACTGAGCAAATAAATTGCCCATAAAACAGCCACTACAACGGTATCATAATATATGAAATTGTAAAACTGTTCTGGAATTTCAGTTTGTAATTTGGAGAGATTGCTTAAGAAACTGAAAGGCAAGGCAAATAAAACTAAGAAGAAATAGAACCAACTGTATTTTTTGGGATGACGAGCAGCGTGAAACATCAGCAATCCACCCAGTAAAGCGAAAGACCCGACCATTTCCAACAGGTAATTGGAAGAAAGGGTGGGATCGAATGGTAGCGTGAAAAAAGTTTGAATAAGACGATGTGACTGCATGATATGCAACACTGCCACTAAAGAGAAAAGTAGGAAATAAATTCCGTTTAACAGGAAGGCAATTCGAGCTGGAATAAACCAAAAGTTCAATTTTTCAGCCTGCTGAATTTGTGATTCAGGTTTTTTTCGAATTGGTTCGCCTTCGACTGTGGAATTAGCCGTGGGAGTGGATTTTATCTGTTTTTGCAAACGAGCTAAATGGCCGGCTTTAAGCGGCTTAGTTTGATGAAGTCTAATAGCGGTTTCTACTTTTAAACGGCTGGTAGAGCGAGTGCTAGGGCGTTTGCCGGATGTTTTTTTAAGTGGTTCCTTAGGCATGAAAAGCTTGTGAATTTAAGGATTATTTTAATTTTGATTAATAGTCGAAGTTTAGGCTGATTCTAGCAAAGTTACCTGAATATCTCTAGTTTTTATTTTAAAAGATGTTGGAATATAAATTGACAAAAAAGTTATTAGACCTACTGTTTCCCAATTACTGCCTGCAATGTAAAAAGCTGGATTGGCTGATTTGTTCAGACTGTTTGCGAAAGGAAAAAATTCAGAGACCGAATATTTGTCCATATTGTTTGGAGCAGTCACCGCTTGGGCTGAGTTGTGAGGAATGTTTGGCGGAAAATTCAGCAAGGATGGATGGCTTGTTTTATTTACAGTTTTATAGGGAAAAGTCAGTTTTGATTAAAGCATTGTTTGAATTGAAGTACGAGTTTAGAAAGGGATTTGCGGAGGTGCTTGGGGAAGAAATGATTAGATTCTGGAAGGAGTTTTTGATGAAATGGAGCGAAAGGGAAAATTTAGGAGTGATATGTTTGATGCCTATGCATGAGAGGAAATTGAAGAAGCGAGGATTTAATCAGATGGAATTGATATGGGAGGGTATGGTGAAAAAAATGCCGGGGATGGGAGGTTGGAGGAGGGATTTGTTGATAAAGTCGAAAAATACTAAGGCGCAAATGAGTTTGGGGGCAGAGGAGAGGAAAATAAATGCGGAGGGAAGTTTGGGAGTGAGTAGTTTTGAGGAGATGCCGGAAAAAGTTTTGATTATGGATGATATTGGAACTAGTTTGAGTACACTTAATGAGGCAAGTAAAGTTCTGAAAGCGGCGGGTGTACAAAAAGTTTATGCACTTGTATTGGCAAGGCAAATTTTGGAATAAAGCTTGGTTTTTGGCCTTGATATTGCTATAGTTTGCTCTTAGAAAATATGGTTTAAAGCTGCTATGCGAATAGGAATTGATGCCTCCAGATACAAAATAAATGAACCGACGGGAGTGGAATGGTATAGCTATCATTTATTGAATCATTTGATTCCACTATTGGGGCGAATTCATGATCATGAAGTGGTGATTTTTGCCAATGAGAGTTTTAAAAATGGGAAAGTGAAATTTCCTGTTGAATTGCCTTTTAATGTGCGTTTGGAAATTGTGGAGAGGGAGAAGCATTGGACGCAGATTGGGTTGTTGAAGGCGTTAAAAAAAGAGCGCATTGATTTACTGTTTGTGCCATCGCATATTGCTCCCCTGCTGTATGGCGGGAAATTGGTGACGACGATACATGATATAGCTTTTAGAATCCCGGAGTTGAAAAAAAGTTATGGATTTAAGGAGAGAATGTTTTTGAGTTTGACTACGGCCTGGATGGTTTTGCGGGCTAAGAAAGTTATAGTGCCGAGCGAAGCGACGGCTGAGGATGTGGAAAAATATTATGGGGGGAAAAATAAGTTGAGGGTGATTTATCATGGGGGGCCGGAGCGAAGCGGCGAGAATAATCCCCTGCTTTTGAAGTGGAAAACTGCTGAGGAGAATGAGTTGAATAAAAAGTTTGTTATAGATAAGTCCAATCAAATGATGTTGTTTGTGGGTAGAATTGAATTGAAGAAGAATTTACTGAGAGTGGTTGATGCTTTTGCTAAGTTTCATCAGAAGCATAATAATTGGAAATTGGTGCTTGCTGGTAAGGATGGATTTGGAGCGAATTTAATCAAAGATAAAGTTACTGAATTAGGATTGCTGGGAAAAGTTATTTTTAGCGGATATATAAAGGAGAGAGAAAAACAATATTTGTTAAGCCGAGCTGACTTTCTAGTATTCCCCTCGCTATATGAAGGTTTTGGTTTGCCGATTTTGGAGGCTTTTGCTTTTAGGAAACCTGTGCTGACTTCTGCCGTTAGTTCAATGCCGGAAGTGGCGGGTGAGGCTGCTTATTTGGTTAATGCAGATTCGACTGAGGAGATATATCAAGGTATGATTAAATTAGCTGAGAACGAAAGTTACAGGAAAAAGTTAGCTGAAAAAATGGAAAAACAATTGGAGAAATTCGATTGGCAAAAAAGCGCGGAGCAGACTTTGGAAGTGCTAATGGAAAGTTTAAAGTAAGTGTGTTAAAAATTTATCTAGGTTAATTATTTTATATTTTATGGAATTAAAAGGAGAAAGAATTAAGTTAAGAACACTCAAACCGGGAGATGAAATTGATATTTATAGAAATATTCAGGATCAAAAAATCGCTCTTTATATGCCAATTATTCCTTGGCCATATACTCAGGTGGATGCGAAATACTATGTTTATGAAAAAGCATTGAAGGGTGATTCAATTGTTTTTGGAATTGAGTTGGACGATGAAATAATTGGAACAATTGCTCTTACTCAAATTGCTCAGGAGGCCATGAATGCGGAAATTGGTTATTGGATTGGTGTAAAATTTAGAAGACAAGGAATTTTAACTGAAGCGATTAAATTGGTGTTGGACTATGCTTTTAAGGAATTAAATTTAGTGAAAATTTATGGAAGAGTTTTAAGTCCGAATAATGCCTCACAAAGCGCATTGAGTAAATTTGGATTTCAAATTGAAGGAAGACAAATGCAACAAGTGCGTAGATTTGGCGTGTGGATGGATGTTGTATGGTTTGGTCTTTTTAATGAGGATTACTACAAACAATAAAAATGAGTGAAAAAAAATTTCAAATTGGAGTGATTGGGCTAGGGGTAATGGGAGCTAATTTAGCGAGAAATTTTGCCAGCAAGGGCTTTGATACTTTGGTTTTTAATAGGACTTTTGCTAAGACTGAGGAATTTTTGAAGGAATTTGGCGGTGAGGAAAGTAAGTTAGAAGGCGTTAAGAGTTTAGAGGAATTAGTGAATGGTTTAGCTAAGCCGAGAAAAATTTTATTGATGGTGCAGGCGGGGTCAGCAGTAGATGAAGTTATGATTTCTTTGAGTGGCTTGTTGGAAAAAGGAGATATTATTATTGATGGGGGAAATTCTTTCTATCATGACAGTCAAAGACGATTTAAATTAGCAGCTGAAAAAGGTTTGGAGTTTGTTGGGATGGGAGTTTCTGGGGGCGAGGAAGGTGCTTTAAATGGGCCTAGTTTGATGCCAGGTTGTTCGGTGCAGGCATGGAGTGAGTTGAAACCGTTTTTAGAGAAGGTGGCGGCTAGAGATTTTGGTGGAAAGGCTTGTGTGAGTAGAATTGGTGAGGGAGGAGCCGGGCATTTTGTAAAAATGGTACATAATGGAATTGAGTATGGAATTATGCAATTGATTGCTGAAACCTATCAATTAATGAAAATGGCTGGACTAGGAAATGATGAGATAGCTAAGCAATATGAGCAATTGGAAAAAAGTAAAATTGCTGGTTTTTTGACTGAGATTACGGCAAAGGTATTAAGGAAAAGAACGGCCGAGGGAGAATTTCTGATTGATGTGATTTTAGATAAAGCAGCCCAAAAAGGGACAGGGGCTTGGACTGCGGTGGAAGGACTTAATCATGGTGTTCCAGTTTCCTCTATTAGCGAAGCTGTTTTAGCCCGTTCACTTTCCTCTTTTAAGAATATGCGGGTTGAGATGGAAGAAATGTATGGAGATTTTTCTCCAGGAAAATTTGTAAAGAAAAATTGGAATTTAGAAAAAGTTTTATTGGCGGGTATGACAATTATATATGCTCAGGGTTGGCATTTGATAAAAGAAGTTTCTGATAAGCAGAAATGGGGTGTGCAATTGGCCGAGACGGCCAGAATTTGGCAAGGGGGTTGTATTATTCGTTCTAAACTGTTAGTTGAGTTTGCCAAAATGTTGGATGGGGAAAATTTGTTGTTGAATAAAAATAGTAAGGAATTGCTTTGGGAAAGTGGTGGGGATTTGAGGGTGATGGTTTTGGAAGCGGTGGAGAATGGGGTCGCGGTTCCGGTGGCGGCGGGGAGTTTGGGGTATTTTGATGGGATGAAGGTGG
>JBOFLO010000037.1:0-9704 GCA_051657905.1 Candidatus Altimarinota bacterium
ATTAATCACCAAACTCTGGCCAGCATCAACTCTTGTATAACCGTCTCCCGGCAAACGAACCAAAGCACTTCCATTATTGGCTGATTGATATTTCTGATCCAATTCAATCTTTGCTCCATTAAATAATTTTTGTGCACCCACCACTTTATTTTCATTTATCAAAACGGCTGAACCACTGACTATTTGAATTTCTAAATTTGCCGCAAATCCAGAAGAAAATTCTATCAATTCTTTTGACTGTAATTTGACTACCCCCTGATCATTCCCATTCGCAAAAACCCTCATCTCCGCACCCGCAGCTGTAAACACAGACATATTACCTTCCACTTTCATCCTCTGACCACCCGCCGCCAATACCAGCTGTTCAGGTCCATCAAATAAAACTTCACCCTGCACCGCTTCAGCACTTAAATTATAAATTCTAGAATCCGGCAAAATTGCAGGACGAACTTCATCTTCAGCCAATGTAACTTCACCAAACACTCTTTCCGCATCAGCCAAATATACCAATTTATTTAGGCCGCTTGTATTCAATCCACTTAAAATTCCTCCCAATGTTCTGCCATAAATAATTTCATAACCCATTAATCTATCGCTTTCCACGGGCAACCATTCAAGTTCCACCTGACTATTTCCATCAAAGCTGCTGACAAATCCTTTCACACTTCCCGCTGCTGGAACATAATCTAAAATTTCCTTCACCAACGGTTGTCCACCATAATAAATCGGCACCGCGCCATTATTCTTATAATTTTCTTTCAAATAAATATTTCCACCGAAAGAAAGTAATAGATCCTCATCATTATCTCCATCGCTATCAATAAAATTAATTGTTGAAGGTAAACTCAATTCCCCTTCATAATTCAAAACCTTACTATTCTGCTGTTCATTTTCATTGTAAACAAATACGCCTTTCACTACTGGTTGATTTTGCATTGAAGAATCCAACCCAGAGTTCGCTAATGCATCGCTCAAAGTAGGAATTGCTGCATATAATTTTTCCCCACCTTCCACCACTCCATTCTCAGCAATTATTCGTTTTTCCGCATAACCAGATTTCACCAAAGTACTTTCCAAATCATCAACCTGAGCAATCATTCTTCCAAAACCATTCAAATCCTCACTTATTTCTAATTGCCCATAAACAGCATTTTGATCTTTAACATAAGCCAATAAATTCTCACGCAATCCCGCTAATTTTCTTGTTTCCCCAAATTCACTATCCAATTTCGCCAACTGTCCGTTCAAATCAACTTTATCCAAGTCTTCAATTGTTCTATTCAATAATGGATTATCGGAATTCAAAGTAATTGAACTTGCCGCCAATTTAATATCTTGGAAATCTTCTGCAATAACCTTTTCCATTCTCTTCTTATCAGCTTCCATTTCCTTACTAATTGTACTCAAACCAGCCACACTTTCACCCAAACTAGGCGCAAACATGGCAAATTCTTTTTTCAAATAGGAATCATTATTCAAAGTCTCAATAATTTCATCCGGCAAACTGATCGATTCAATTAGGCTTGCTTGAGGCTCGTTACTATCACCCCCCACAGTTACATCATCAGGCACAGCATCTTCCATTGCTTGATTAATTCCTCCAGCCACTTGATTCAAAATACTTTCCTGGAATTCAATAAATTTATTGGAAATATCAACAAAATTTGTCGTCATTCCATTCAATCCATCCGCCGCAGTTTTTACTAAAGTATAAAGCGGTTCGAAATCCATCTGCAGATTAACCTTGGTGGTTAGAACAATTCGGCGTGGGAAATCATAACTAATTTCCGGCCATTGCAATGATAAGCCCAAATCAATTGGCAATAATGGGCTCAAACCTCTTTCCGTCATGCTTTCAATAGATCCTTTCAAAGAAGCTTCAGGTACAGGAATCAGTCCTTTCTTGATCAAACAAACAATCTTGAAAATCTTTTGTAAAATACTGATTGTTGCTTTGATTGAAGCAGGGAATTCCGGAATTTTCGGAGGAGGAGGTAAGTCCGGCAGAATCGGTAAATTCAATTGAGGTAAATCTGGTAATTCTGGGAAACTTAAACTTAGGTCAGGTAAAACCGGAATGTCGGGAATTTCAATTGTTAAAGTAGGCAAGTCTGGGAAATAAATTCTCGGCAAACTTGGTAAAATAATTTTTTCCGGACGGAATTTAATATCCGGCCAAACCAATTTCACCCCAGCCTGAATCTGTGAGAAATCCAGATAAATATCCGGCATTTTAGGGAATGGAATCACCGGCGGACTTGGAATAAAGGCAAATAATTTCAAAATTAATTCCAGCAAAGTAAACCTGGCCGAGGTACATTTATCACAGGAGGCTTGATACTCTATCACCAGATCAAACAAGGCTTTCCAGGTCATTACCATTTCTTTCAATGTGTAATAGGCATCCACCCAGCCGTAAATCTGATCCATCCATTTTGCTACATTCCCAACAAAGAAATTGATAATCGTATCAATATAACAAATTACCTGAATCACATATTTAGTGAACATTGTTCTCCAAGCCAGAATTTGTCTTGGTAACTGTTTATACCCTTCCACCGCCTGAATATTTTTTTCTATGGACTCAATTAAATCACTGAAATCAACGGCAATCGTGTCGCAAACTGTTTTCCATGGTCTATCACCATAGACAATCGTTCCGTCGTCTTCATAGTAACCCGGAACCATTCTTGGTGTTCCATCGGCATTTGTTCCTCCATTTGGATCAGGAACAGTTTCAGCAAAAGGTCCACATTTCCAAACCCCCATAATTCTATCCAATTCCACTTTTTCATCTTTAACCCACTGCTTGGCATCATTTAAAAATTTATCAATTTCTGCTGGTGTTAAAGATGGAATTTTCAAAATAACTTCCCGCGGTTCGATTTGAATAAAAGGAATTTTGTTTAAATCCACCAATATATCTCTTAGTCCTTTTGGAGTAGCCGGCTGCCCTTCCACCTGTTTTTTCCCGGAAGCTAAATTGTCAAAAGAATCCCCCACATCATCCACAAAACTCAACACATCAGGATAAAGCACATAAATATCTGGTAAGTCGCTCAGTTTACTAATAATTTCTGACTGTTGAGCGTCCAACCAATTGGTCAACACGGACGGAAATCCTGGCACACGCATATTGGTCGAAGCACTGGCATTCATACTATAACTTCCCAAATCCTCACTAGCCGAAAATCCACCTGTATATTCCTGCCCATCCTGAGGGGCCCCTTCCACTCCTCCATCATTCACCATACCAACTGATCCATTTACACCACTAATCATGTTATTAGCGCCAGCCAAAGCTTCATCAACTGCACCTGTAATTGCGTCACAAAGTCCGGCGGTGATATCAATTGGTAATACAAACGGATAGCACAAACCTGCCGGATAAGGTCCCAAACAAGTAGCCATAGCAATTTTCGCCGTCAAAGTAGGGGATAGATAAAGTCTTCCACCTAAAGACGCATAACACATTTGCCCGGAACAAACCGGAACAATCGACGGAACACCCCAACCAAATATCGGCGTACCCGGATCATATCCCGAAACTATCCCCATCGCATTAATCGCCCCCGGCGCCAAGAATGCAAAATTCACTGGCATCGGCAAACATCCTCCCGCACAAGTCAGCATATTAATTGCCCCTTCAATTCCTTCTGCAGCATCGTCCAACGCCGCACCTAAATCATCATAAGCTGCCCCAACCCCTGGAATTTCTGAAACACTATCCCCAGAACTTTCTTCCTGCCCGTCCGTTGTTCCCGGTTTTTGTCCTGGCAAATATCCAAAATTCATTAAAAATTCCAAAGCCGGTGGAATTCCACTCTCCGGATCAGTAACGGACAAAGTACTTAAATCAAAACCAACCGGTTTCCCTTCCGGAGTTTTTAATGGTTCATAATTATCCACAGGATCACTTACCACCGGTGGAGCTGGATCTGGAGTTATATATTTTCCGTACGTGACCACCCCGGTTGCATTATTCTTGGAAACCGAATAATAATAAACCATTCTGCCGGTCGGATTCCCCTCCGGCGTCGCACTAATATCAGCCAAATCATCATTGACCGCCACAGCATTGCTCAAATCCTGCCCCACTTCAATTTTTATTTTTGGCAGTTTACCTACAGTTCCTGTGTAAGTAATTGTTCTGGTTGCACCTGCCGGTAAATCAATATTACTGACAATATACGGTCTCAAGCTCATTCCAGTTTCCAGAATTTCCACTTCATTCTGACAATCCAAACATTTTATAGAATCTTCTGAAATTCTAATTTGTCCTGGCACAAAGTCCGCCATCATTAATCCTCCGATATTCGCATTGCTGCTATTTCTTAAAGTTAATGTGTAAAGAACCTCATCTTGTTCCGCCAGAGAATTTGCCGGTATCGTCATATCCTTGGCAATTTTCACTGAATTAGTTCCCACAATCGTATCAATGCTCAAATTCTTGAATTGTAATTTAACTTTCTGCGGCTGATCCTGAACACTAAAGTTAAAATTATCCGAATTTTCATTATACAAATCAGTCAGCTGATTTTGAACCTCTTCACTAAAATTCGAACTACTACTATCAAGCACAAATTCCTCAAAGAACAAATCATCAAAACTAGCAGGATTATTGCCAGTCATTCCTGGATAATAAACCACTATTTCATTTTTCAGATTTTTATTTTGATCAATCGATGCACCCAAATTTCCAATTACTAATCCCTGTCTGTTCACCACGCCTTTATGATTATAGAAAGATTTAATCGTTCCCGAATCATCGGAAACCACCAAATCTTCAAATCCATCATTATTTAAATCCGCTGATTTTAATTGGTAAATTTTATTTTTAGCCGAATAACCAATTAGATTTAAATTTTCTCTGACGAAATTGGTTTTATTGTTCAAATACGCATCCACACAAACTTCTCCCACCTTACATGAGTCAGCTGTTGCCACCACCAAGTCTTCCCAACCATCATCATTAATATCTAGTACGGTAGAGCTTAAAAAGCCATTAGCAAAAGTTAAGAAAACTCCTCTATCTTCAAAACTTTCACCCCTATTCAAATTCTCTAATAATCGTACATCGCCATTTTCATAAGCTACAAATAAATCCTTATCTCCATCATTATCATAATCAATTTCACTGATATTTTTGATATTTCTAGTATCAGCCAAAATCTGCTTACCAATATCTTTGGTAAAGCCAGTGTTGTCATACATCAAATTGGCATTACTTGGCAGATCAGGATCACGCTTGTTATCTATCTGTATAGTTGGATCCCCCAGCACCACACCACCATCTGAAGCATAAGGTAAATTCGCTTCACCTACGGTATTTCCAGACGAGAATAATAAAATATTTTTATTGTCACCAGTAAAGCCAACCCCATCAGCTTTATCTGCCGATTCCAGAGACAAATAATTTAACCCCGGCGCCTGAGAGCTAGTCAATTCCTCGGCCGTATTCGTATAAAAATATCCTTGTGGCGCCACACTGGAATTACCTGAGAAGGCAGTTTCCAAAGCTCTCATCGGTATTCGACTTGTCTGTCTTAGGTAAACCCCCGGCGCTATTCCATCAGTAAATTCAAAATCCTCATCCACCAATACCACATTGCCCAAATTTCCAGTGGCAATTACCACTTTCACAATTTCTGTAGAGATATCTCTCACACTCAAACTAATCAAATTCTTCACCGGTTCAGCTGAAGGCTCAACTACAAAGTCCCCATCCAAAATCGTCATATTACCATTCTTGGCTATCATTACTTTTGCCACACCTTGCTTACTAACAATCACTCTCTCCCCATTTGTTTCCACTCTATAATCTTCCGCTCCCCCCTCGCCCGCCGCTGCAAAACCGCCAGCCACAACTTCTGCTCCTCCTGTATTTATTACATTAATTGCCTCACGTGATGCATCCACATCACTTTCCTCTGCCACTATAGTTAAAACCGATTGTGGTTTCAAAACCACGAAGCTTTCTAAAATTTCTTTCTGATTTAATATGTCAGTAACAATCATTCTATTGGCTGCTCCAGTATTTTGATTAGCCGTTATAAATGAAAGTACTAAGCTATTCTCATCAATTAATTTGATTAATCCGCTTGGCAAAATTTCCGCCATACGCAATTTAGGTTTTGGATCAGTAATCAAACTGGCTGCCGCCTGAGTTCGGCCGCTGAATACAAACCATCCACCCAAATAATCCTGTTTAGTCACAGCACCAAATCCCGCTCCGAGTAAATTTCCATATAAAATTTTCGGCTTAATTTCTCGGAATTCTCTACCTTCCAAAACATTTTCTGTTTGCACTTCAATATATCCATCCAAAAGCCCTGCCGCTTTAGCTTTAATTCTCACTGGTCCGGTTAATGTCTTTGGTCTGAAACTCAACTCGGCTTCACCACTGTTTACCATCACCACTCCACCCCCCACCAAGCTCGCAAAAGCCTGACTTTCCGGAGCGATTTGATAATTGATTTGCGTACTATTATCTATCTCTACTGGATTTCCATAATTATCAAATAATTTAGCAGTGATCTGGTAAATCTGACTCGGATCAGCTTTATAAACATCCTGATCACTTTCCAAAATAATTTGTGTAGCTTTCACCGCCTGGCTCCGCACTTTAATGTTTTTTGGTGCGATTCCATTCACTTGAGCCATCATCTCCACCATTCCCGCCCTAGTTGTAGAATCCACAGCAATTTCCGCTTCCCCATCTACCAACACAAATTGTTTACTTATTCCCCGCCCATCCGTAGCCACACCATCCGAATCGCTGAACCCCGCCAAATCTTTATTAAAAATTTTCAAAGTCAAAATTCCTTCAAATCCATCAATTCTTTGTCCAAAAATATCCACCACCTCTGCCTGCATTGTTATTGAATCAGTTCCATCCGAGCGCAAATTTTGTTTATTAGGCGTAATGCGAATATTCAAATCATTACGGGTTTGCAACAGGGTTTCACCTTCAATTGCTGCCGGCAAAAACACCTGACTGCCTGGATTAATAATCTCTTCCGCAAAATTTCCACTTACTGTTTGAGTAGTAGCTATTTCACTTTGATAACTGGCGATAATTGCCGAAGTTTCAGGAATTTGTCCTGAAGTTGCTTTCAATTCAAATTTTCCACTCACTGAACTTATCTGAATTCCCGGTTTTTCTGGATCTTCATCAAGTCCTTCATCCAAATTAATTATGTCACCCGCCCCAGTTTCACCTACTACTTGAGTTTCAGTAGCAAAATCAATTTGATAAACTCCATTATTGGTTAAATTACCATTTCTATCTCGCATTGTAGCCTTCACGATAGTGTTGGATAGGCCTCCACTTGGAATAATAGGGGAGTCAACTGTTAAGTTAATTCGCGCCGGTTCAAGAGCATGCACATCAATTGTTTTTTCATCACTAGGCCAATTTTCACCATCCACCGCCGCAATCACCACCGGCAAACCAGTTTTGGTTTTACTGATTAAACGAGTTTCTGCATATCCGTTTGTTACCCGCACATTCAACGGTTCTAACTTAGCAAAAGTTGAGTCACTTGGATTTCTAAATCCAAAGCGAACAATTGAAGTATTGTCATCTTTTTTAATATCTCCTTCTGCATTATAAAGCGTCGCTCCAATATAAATGAAGCTTTCTCCATCAGCTGGCACACTGTCAACTTCTTCAGTATTAATAGCCGCTTCATTTTCTAATTTTCCTTCCGGAATACTATATACAGTCTTGGCTCTCACCCCATCCCCCGACACATATGCCCCTTCATCCGCTTCAAAAAATCTAAAATCATCTCCGGTATCCAAAGGATCGCTGCCTCGTAAAACCTCATCACCATCATTTACGCCCCCGTCGTCCGTGTCATTATCAAAAGGATTAGTTTTACTAGTTGTCTGTTCATAACCAGTCGTCAAACCATCAGTATCTGGATCAGCATTCAAATCAATTTCTGGCTCAACCGGCTTGATAATGTCATCACTTGGGTCCAAAGGATTAGTCCCACGGAATACTTCCACATCATCATTCACACCACCCTTATCAGTATCTTTATTTAATGAACTAGTCGCATAAATATATCTTTCATAATTATCAGGAAGCCCATCACCATCAGCATCATTATTGAAACAATCATACCTGTCCACAAACTTGGAAACCATAATCGCAAATTCCGCTCTAGTAATTGGCTGCGCCAACCAAGCCATCAACTGACTATTCGGATTATTAATTTCTGAATCAAAGAAAGCTTTAAACTGAGTTTCATTCATTTGATCTATCTGCAAAATCTTCCCTCTTGGATAGATTTTCTCTCTTTGAGCCGTCAGAATATAATTATAATACCAAGGTTTTCCATTCAAATCTTCCTGCACAAATGCCGGGAAACTTTGAATTTGCTGACGTGCAGTTTCCAAAATAACCTTACTAGCTTCTGCTCTAGAAATATTTTCTTCCGGTACATAGAACCCTTCGTTTTCAAACGCTTCATAACCGGAAATAATTCCCCGATTTTTTCCTTCCGCCACACAGTATTTCAAATTTTCGGAAATATTCGTGTCAGGGAATGGATTCAAAGAGTAGAATGCCCAAACTGCCCGTTTGGTATTTTCATTAAATCTGTCACAAATTACACAAATTCCACCCAAATCCAATTTGATAAATTCCTCACGAGTAATGGGATCTTTAGGTCTTACTCTTCCATCTTCTTCAACAACCAGCAATCCACGTCGATATAATTTAACAATTTCCGTATATGCTTCTGCTCCGGGTTTTAAATCACTAAATAAAGCTTCATTTGGCGTAATTACAGGATCAACCCCCAAATTCAAAGATTCTAAATCATTAATTCCATCCAAATTACTATCCGCCTCAAATGGATTACTGCCCATCAAAACTTCTTCCAAATTATTCAAACCGTCCCCGTCCGAATCCGGCAAAGTGCTCTGAGCATGAGCAATCTTTAATAAATCTATTTTCCATTCTGTCGGTAATTTAGCAGGCAATTCAGTAACAGTTTCAGTAATTTCTTCTTTCATCTGAGGTAATGCAGCAACTAATTTTCCACCCCCAACCAAAGCCGCCACAAACAAATCTTCCACCTCCGCCCTCTCCACCTTAGTTATCACCTCAAATTCCGCTCCCAAATATATTTCAAATAATTCATTATTCCCCGCATCTTTCACCACCCAAACCACTGGCTTATTAACCCCAGCCTGCGGCCGCACAGTCATCGTCAACCCGCCAGAAATAAATACATTTCCTCTTTCATCTACCAAACCAACTTTCCCCGCATTTTCCGTTACTTCCGAATTTTTCAAATAAACTTTCCCTTCAAATGCCTCAGTACTAGCAATAGTTTGGAAACTATAACTGTCAGTAGCTCGCAAATCTTTCAAACGCACTCCCTTCAAGTCCGCAAAATTTTCCGCATAGTTTACATTCGCTGCATCAAAATTAATTCCATTTGCCTCAGCCGTTACAAAATATAAAATCGCCACCACCTCTTCACTCCCCACCTTGGCTACAGCTTGTCTCAGTGGTTTGTCAGCCAACGACGGTAAAACTTTAATAAAATAATCATCACTTAATAAAGTTATATACCCAGTAACCGCATCAATATCGGCAATTTGATTTCCATTTTCATCATAAATTCCATAACCCGCTTCACCGCCAGCCAATAATTCATAATTGGTATATCTTCTAAACGCAC
>JBOFLO010000038.1:0-29279 GCA_051657905.1 Candidatus Altimarinota bacterium
AAACACCCCAAATGCGCCATCAGAACAATCAGCGCCGTTTGGCGCAAATAAGTCGACTTACCACCCATATTCGGCCCCGTAATCAACATCAGATTTTCCTGCTCATCCAATTTCAAATCATTGCTGATAAATCTATCCGTCGGATTCAATTTCTCAATCACCGGATGCCGCCCGGCCACAATTTCCAAAGCATAATTTTCGCCAATCGCCGGTCGCACATATTTATTTTCCCAACTCACTAAAGCAAAAGTACTAATCACATCTATATAAGCAATTGCCTGCGCCGAATGTTTTATCTCTGCCGTCTTTTGTAAAACTTTCGCCCGTAATTCTTCAAATAATTGCGCTTCAATCGTGCAGATTTTTTCTTCTGCCGTTAGCACTTTTTCTTCATATTCTTTTAATTCCGGCGTACTAAATCTCTCCGCATTCACCAGCGTCTGCTTGCGATCATAATCCTCCGGTACCTGCTTCAAATTAGCCTTACTGATTT
The DNA here is from genome assembly GCA_051657905.1 of Candidatus Altimarinota bacterium. Lineage (GTDB taxonomy): Bacteria > Patescibacteriota > Gracilibacteria > UBA1369 > UBA1369 > JBOFLO01. The sequence continues at coordinate 494 of JBOFLO010000038.1, forward strand.
CAATATAATAACCAAAAACTCGATTATATTTCACCTTCAAAGAATTAATCCCCGTCCGCGCAATTTCCCGAATCTGCATAGCCTGAATAAAATCTTTCCCTGTTTTACTCAAACTTCTATACTCATCCAATTCCGCATGAAATCCATCGCGAATTATCCCACCCTCCTTGACCGAAACCGGCAACTCCTCCTTCAAAGCATTTTTCAATTCAAACACCATTTCCTCCAATGCATTAATTTGCCCATTAATTCCCTGCAAATTTTTCTGTTCCACTCTAGCCAATAAATTTTTCAACTCTTTCACCGCCGCAAATGAATTAGCAATCCCCCTCAAATCCCTCGCATTCCCACTACTTAAACTCAATCTCCCCAACATTCTTTCAATATCAAAAATCTCCTTCAAAGCCCCTCGCAAATCCAGCAACAATCCCTGCGCATCTTTCAAATACCCAACCATCTCCAATCTATTTTCAATCGCAGTTTTATTTACCAAGGGCTGAACAATCAATTTCCTCAGCATTCTCCCTCCAGCATTGGTCACAGTTTTATCCAACACACTCAACAAAGATCCCGCACTTTTCTTCTCCCTCTGATTCTCCAAAATCTCCAAATTCCTAATCGTCGCTTCATCCAAAAACATCAATTCATTTTGCTCACTCACCTTAACTTCTTTCAAATGATTCAACTCAGTTTTCTGGGTATTCTGCAGATATTTAATTAGATGAGCCAGCGCTTTCAATCCATTCTTATTCTGCCCCGCCAAACTATTCTCTCCCAATTCCTCCAACTTATTCACCCCAAAATGTTCCGCACAAATCTTTTCAAAATCCTCCAATTGACCTGCCTCCGCCACCAACACTCCCGGCCAATTCTGCTTTAATTTCATCAACATTTCCTTCCCTCCATCAACCAACAATTCCGCCGGTTTAAACTGTCCCAAAATCGCATTTAAATTTTCCACCTTCTCTTCATTTCTAACCATCAATTCCCCAGTACTCAAATCCGCCCAAGCCAAACTAAAACCCACTTCTCCCAACACCAAACTAGCCAAAAAATTAGCCTGCTTATTCTCTAACAAATTTTCATCCAAAGTTGTCCCCGGCGTAATAATTCTCACCACCTCTCTTTTCGCAATCCCCGGCAAACTCGGATCTCCAACCTGATCACAAATCGCCACCTTCTTGCCTGCCCTAATCAATTTCGCAATATAATTATTGGCTGCATGATAAGGAATTCCACACATTGGCATCTTATCATCTCCCTTACTTCTCGAAGTCAAAGTTATCCCCAAAATCTCCGAAGCCAGCAGTGCATCCTTATCAAACATTTCATAAAAATCCCCAAGTCTAAACATCAGTATCTCATCGGCATGAGCATTCTTAATCTCAAAATACTGTTTCATCATTGGGGTCAAAGCCATGTGTCCTAAAATTACCTGTTATCCTTTAGCCGATCATATCCAAATTGTATTTAAAATCCCACTCAAATTGCTTGTAAATACCCCATATGTATTGAATAGTCGCGCTATCCTTCTGAAATCATATTAATTATGCGATAGAGCGATGGATACGCATTCTTTTTACAGCCATTTCCAACTTCTGAATCCGTATCATTCTTTCCATATCTTCCAACAATGCCAGTGATTTATTCAAATTTTTCTTAAATCCACTGCTATGAATTCTAATTACTAATTCTTTATCTTTCCCATTCTTAAGGGAGCTAACAAATTTTCTTAATGCTGTTTTACTCATAATAATTAATTTATTGTTTTGATAAATACTGTCTGGAATTAGGCGGAAATTTTACTAACTTTTCTTACAAACTTATGCTTTCCTCCGATTTCCAATTTTCTAAATCCCGCCACTTTTTGTTTAACTCTGCGCACATTTGGTAATGGCATGCGATCAAACAATCTACTTCCTGTTGGTACTTTTTTGATGATAATTCTAATCATAGTTTTTTTAATTAAATTTTAATTTTAAATATGTTTAAAGAGCGCAGAAATTTTCTGCTTTTTATAGCTCCAATTTTTCCTTCTCTGTCTTAAGTCTTAAAGTGTCTAATCAATCCCGTCACCACCCCCTGTACGCATAAACTTTCTTGCGGATAAATATTTTCGTAATTTCGATTTTCTGGTTTCAGATAAATTTGATTGTCATCATCCTTCATATATCTCTTCACCGTATTTTCATTGTCCACTAAAGCCACCACAATATCTCCCTGCAAAATCCCAGCATCAATCATACTGTCTCCCTTTACTCGAAGTAGAAACGACTGTTTATTCTTGTAAATAATATCTTCTCCCACCGCCATCCATGACTCCACATGTTCTTCACTAGCCGTTGGATTACCCGCTGGAATAGCCCCCAATAAAGGCAACTTATAATTATCCTGAGCTAATTTCTCTTTAATTGAAGAAAGCATTTTAATACCACGATGCTTTTCATCTTTCTCAATTTTACCTTTTTCTTCTAAAGCTTTTAAATGTTTTAGAATGCTGTTATCAGAACTCACACCAAAATGTTCTCTCATTTCACGAAGAGTCGGAGAACCTCCGTTTTCCATTTGATATTCTTCAATGAAGTTTAAAAGTGCTTCCTGTTTTTCTGTTAAAAGTTCTGACATGCAACGAATTTATTTTTAAGTTCGTTGTGATTATAGGTGAGTGATTACTCACCGTCAATACTTTTTTATCAAAAAGTCCTTAAATGGCTAAATATAGACGAAATTTAAATCTCGTATTCAAAAATATTTCTCGGAGAAATCTTCAAAATTCGACGAATTGGCAACAACAAAATATTGCTCGCTGTGCTATTAAATCTTCTTACTTTTTCATTATAAATTTCCAATTCACTTTCAATTTCTCTGCCCGCCTTTGTGTACTCTTTACGCAAAGAATTCAACATCAAATCATTCTGCAAAGTCTCCTGCTGTTTAGCATTTTCCAAAATTTCCCGCATTTTTCTACTTAAATTTATTTCTAACTCAACCTTCTCCGCATTGCTTTTATCTTGTTTAAAAGCCTTCTGGCGCAATTCAATCAATTCAGCAAAACTCTTTCGATCATAAACAGTAGAAAGTCTTTCAATCATTAAAGGAATAACATCATCCCTCTGCGTAATTTTCAGCAGCAATTTTTGCCATCGATAATCAATTTCCACCACCCATCTTTTCATTAATTGCCCCGCCACCACATAGACAAATACAATCAGAATAACCAAGGTCAAAATGATGTTTGTTAATACAGAAAATTCCATTTTATTACTTTATTTTTTGATAAATTTTTTGCGTTTTCTCCGCACTTTTTGCCCAATCAAATTTTGCTTCCATCTGCTCAGTTTTTTTCTTCAAAACCGCTCTCTCTTTATTTAACACATCTTTGATCTTTTTGGCTATTTTTTCATCACTTTCTTCTAATTTTAAATACACCGGCACCTCGCCCCCCACCTCATTATGCACCGGCAAATCACTCACCAAAGCCGGACATCCAGAGCAAATCGCCTCTAATAAAGGCAAATTAAATCCTTCTCTAGTAGTCAAAGAAATATAAGCTTCCGCCCCCTGAAACAAAGCCGGCAAATCCTTCTCCTCAATCAACCCAGTCAGCACCACTTCCCGCAAATTTTTCGCCCCATCCAAATCCTGATAAAGCTGATCATCTAATATTTTTAGTCCTCCCAAAACTAATTGCCACTTCCCTTCATCCTGCAAATATTTTTCAAAAATTCGCAACAAACGCGCCACATTTTTCCTTTTGTCATACCCGCCCAAATAAAACAAATAAGGTTTTTCAGAAATCCCATACTTGGCTAACACCCGTCGTGGCGCGTCCTCCGCTAGCGCCACCTTAAAACTAAAATCACAAGCATTATAAATAACCTCCACGCGCTCCTTAGCCATCCCCGTTAACTCCAAAATTTCTCTTTTCGCCGACTCCGAAACCGTTAATAATTTCGCCACCTTATAAAAATTTTTCAGCGCCAATTTATTATAAAACTTACTCAAAAATCCTCTCTGCGCATACTGCTCATCAGTCCAAGGAATCGTATCATGTACCGTCATCACAATCGGTAATTTTGACTTTGTTAAAGCCGGATAGGGGAGATGTATAAGCTCTGCTCCTGCCCTTTCCAACATTCTCGGTAATTGCCATCTTTCCCAAACCGATTTACTCAAACCCTTACTTAATTTTTTCAACCAATTTTTCTCTTTTAATATTTCAAATTTCACTTTTTCCAAACCTTCAAATTTCTCTTCAGCCTCTTTTTCCAACTTTTCCGGAATCACAATTATCAACTCCGGCGCATCTTTTAATTTAGCCAATTCCGCAAATAAATTCAGTGAATATTTCCCAATACCGGTAAATTTTTTATTAAAAAACCAGCCATTCACTCCCACTCTCAAATTTTTAAGCTTAGATTTTTTTGGCATAACTCTTAATTATCTTGGCAATCTTTTCCGCCGCTGAAGATTTTTTCCGTGATATATTTTTGCTTTTCTCTAGTAATTTCATTAAATAAACCGGCAATTTCTTTTCTTCTGGTTTAGTAAAAGTTTTTTCATTAATGATTTTCGCTACATTATTTTTGGCAAATATTTCAGCATTTTCAATCTGATCCCCTCTACTTCCCTTAATCAAAGGAACCAATACAGCCGGTCGCCCTAAAAACTCAATCTCCGCCAAAGAATTCGCCCCCGCCCTGGTAATAATCAAATCACTCAAAGCATAAAAATCCTTTAATTCTTCATTGGCAAATTCTAAACTGAAATAACCAATTCCCTGCTTTTCCACTTCCACTTTCCCCGCTCCACAAATATGAATTATCTGAAATTTCGCTAATAAATTATCCAAATTGTTCCAGATCAACTCATTAACAAAAGCCGCCCCTTGGCTCCCCCCCATCACTAAAATCACCGGTTTTTCTTCATTCAAACCACTCAATTCCATCGCTCTTTTTCTATTCCCTTCTGCTATTTCCGCTCGCACCGGATTCCCCGTAACTTCCACTTTATCAACTACTTCTTTTAAATATCCTTTGCTCTCAGCAAATGACACACAAATCCGACTGGCCAAACGGGAAGCCAATCGATTAGCCAACCCCGGCACAACATCTGATTCATGCAAAATCACTGGCACTCCAGCTATCCTTCCCGCTACCGCCACCGGCAAACTCACATAGCCGCCCTTACAAAAAATCACCTCCGGTTTAAAGCGCTTTATTTTCCAAAAACTTTCCCAAATTCCCCACAATGTTCGAAAAACATCCACAAAATTTTCCCAGCTAAAATACCTACGCAACTTCCCGCAGCTAATTCCCTCAAACTCCAACCCATTAGCACCCACCAACGTCGCATCCAGCCCCTTTTTAGAGCCAATATAAAGAACCTTCAACTCTTCGCCCATTTCCTTCTTCAACTCCTGATAAAGCGCAATATTAGGAATAATATGTCCGCCCGTCCCCCCTCCGGCTAGAACTATTCGCATAGTCGGAATGTTTAGATAATTGTAAAAGAATTCCCGAAGCCACCAACACTGAAATCATCGACGACCCCCCATAACTGACAAATGGCAGCGTAATACCCGTTATCGGCATCAGTCCCAAATTCACTGCTATATTAACATAGGCCTGAAATACTATCCACGAAGTCAGCCCCGTTGCCATCAACATCACATAGCGATTCGGCGCCCCCTTAGCTATCAAATACCCTCTCCAAGCAATCGCCGCATAAGCCAAAATCAATAATCCAATTCTAATAAAACCAAGTTCCTCAGCCGATGCTGCAAAAATAAAATCATCGGTAGCTTGCGGTAACCAATAAGACTTCTGCACACCTTGAGTCAAACCCTTGCCCCAAAATCCTCCACTTCCTATCGCTATTTTCGCCTGTTCAGACTGCCAACAATAATCCTCCACACAGCTCGCATCACTGGCTAAAAAGGCCTCCACGCGCAATTTAATATGCGAAATATTGCTGGCCAATAAAACCACAATTATCCCCACGACAAAGGCTCCAAAAGCCAAATGCTTAACCCGCGCCCCTCCCACAAAATACATCGTAGTCGCAATCCCCGCCAACACCATCGTACTACCAATATCCGGCTGCAGTAACACCGGAAGCATTAAAAATCCACAAATCACACAGAACGGCAGAAAGCCATTTTGAAAGGTTTGTATGGCATCTTTTTTCCTATCCATCCACGAAGCCAAATAAAATACCAAAGCCAATTTCGCAAATTCCGTGGGCTGAAATGAAGTGTTAAAAAGTACCAGCCAGCTGCGCGCAAAAGTCGTATAACTACTTCCCAAAACCAACACCACAAGCAGTACCGCAATCGCAGCAATAAACCATACCGAAGCCGTTTTCTTCCAAAATTGATAGGGGATTTTCGCCATCAAAAACATCATTAATATCCCCACCGTCATTCTGGCCAAATGATTTTTGAATAGTAAATAGCAGTCTACACCTGCATCTTCACAATTCGGATAAAGAACTCCTGGAGCCGACAATTGAATAGATTTCGGCACCCCAATACTGGTAATCATCACCAAACCAAAAATCAGCAATCCAATCACCACCGCAAATAATACTGGATCAGCTTTTAATTTTTTCCCCGTAGATTGTCTTTTTGCTCTTTTCACTATAAACTCTTTTTTGTCTAAAATACTTTTCTTTAAGCCAAAAAATACTAACAAAGCCCCCCTCGAAAATCAAGCTGGCAAAGCTCAAAAACCTCACAAAATCTCTCATGATAAAAAATCTATCTCATCTCAATCCCTCCCTTAATTTAAGAACTTTTTTTCAAGTTATAGTCCTAGCTTCAGTATTTTTATTTTTCGATCAACTAATTAAAATTTGGGCTTCAAATACGCTTTCTTCGCCCATTCAAATCACCGATTTTTTTCAACTTACTTTAGAGCGCAATTATGGTATAGCCTTTAGTTTTGCTTTGCCCTATCCACTTTTACTCGCTCTCAATACCTCAATTTTCCTAATTCTCATTGTTTTCTTCTTCTATCATTTCAATCTCTCCAAGTGGTTTTCCACGCTACTGTTAGCGAGTTTTATCGGCGGCGCCCTCGGTAATTTATTCGATCGGTTCACTCTCGGCTTCGTTATCGATTATTTAGCTTTTTGGAGTTTCCCAGTCTTCAACCTCGCCGATATTTTAATTACCTGCTCTATCTTCCTAATTACTGTATTTTATGGTAGAATAGAACGAACAAAATAAAAACAGACCAAACATGGTTATCAATAACGCCAATCCTAGCGATCAAAACCAAGTCGACCCAAGTGTTCAGCAAACTGGTCAATTTGATCCAAATCAAGCCCAAAATCAGGCTTACAATCAAGCCTACCCCCAACCCTACGACTACTCCTACAATGAAGACTTAGGCCCTCGTCGTCTAACCCTTTTCACCCTCATCCTGAAAACTTTTTTAGGTATGGTTGGCGGAATCGCCGGATCTTTAATTTTATTATTGATCTACTTAGCCAGCTCCTCAATTTTACAACCGGTTTTGAGCCCTACAGAATCCCTCAATCAAATTAATCCGGTTTTCAACGTAGTTTTGATGGCCATGATTCTCTTCGCTTCTCTTTGTTCCAGCATGTTGTCACCTTTGTTGCTTTCCTATACAGAAAGAGAACGTTATCCAAGAATCAGCACAACGCTTTTCCAAATTTTTATTATCAATTTGGTAATTTTCTTCTTCGTTTTGCCAGTTTATTTAGCTACCACTCCAGAAAGTTTAGAATTCACCGCCTACGCCGCAGGGTTACAAATGGTAATGGTTAGTATTGCCGCCAGTTTAATTATGGAAATAGTTAATGATACTCGTTATCCATTATTGGGCGTTTACAGCTCATTAATTGGAGTTTTAATCGCTACCGCGGTTATTCTCTTCATTTTCCAAATCATGAACACCGCCACCGTTCTATTATTCGTGGCTATGCCAGTAATCTGGGGTTCTATCGGCTTTTTCCAAGCCTGCCTGGCTATGATTTACAATTGGATTTACCTAACCTGGGGCAGCGATTTCCTTTCCGCAACCACCACCTACGGTATTGATTATGCTAATACAGCTCAGGAAGTAGAAGAGGAGGAAGAAGCTCAACGCCTTCCCGAAGATCGCGACGGTAATGACTTCTTAAAGAATTAATTTCAATCACAAAAAAAATCCCTTACCATCACGGTAAGGGATTTTTTTTATTTCTCTAAACTATTTTAAGGATTTACCTTTCTTATCCAAAAACTCTCCAACCTGTTCCACAGCTCTTAATACTTCGATTGGCACCATCCAAACAGTTGTATTGGATTGATCAGCAGAAATATCATTGATGGATTGTAATGTTCTCAAATGCATAGCCCCTGGGCTAGCTGCAAACAATGCCGCAGCCTTAGCAATATTTTCCGCTGCCACCACTTCACCTTCGGATCTAATGATTTGCGCCTTTCTTTCTCTTTCCGCTTCAGCTTCAGCCGCAATAACTCTCTTCAAATCTTGAGGAATTGTAATATCTTTAATATCAACATTATCAACCTTCACACCCCATGGATCAGTAGCTTTATCTACTGTAATTTGAATTTTATCGGAAATTTCTTCACGATTTCTTAGCAATTCTGCCAAAGTGAATTCACCAACCAAATTTCTCATCGTAATCTGCGCCAATTGGCTAACCGCATAATAGAAATTTTCAACTTCCAAAATCGCTTTTTCAGGAACCAAAACTTTATAATAAATTACCGCGTTAATACCTACTGGGATATTATCCTTGGTAATTGCTTCTTGTTCAGGTACATCCACAGTTTTAGTACGAATATCCACTTTTTGCATGGATTGAAAGATCGGGATAATAAATCTCCACCCCGGATTTTTAATCGAACTAAATTTACCCATTGTTAACACAATTCCTCTTTCATACTGATTTACCTGTCGGATGAAGCTCAGTAAAAGCACCACCACGATTATTCCAATCCAAAGCATAAATATTAAGTTAAAAACTACTTTGGCATTATCGTCCTTTTCTTCCGGCCTACAAAACAATTGGAATTGATGAAAAACCGTATTTTTGTTATAATTATAGGATTTAATAGCGCCACAAAGTGAATATACTCAATCAAATCCTACAAATACCGGTTGCTTCAGCCCAAATTTCCAACACTGCCAATCAGGTTGGTGATGCCACTCAAAGCCAGTTTGGAGAAACATTTGGTTTTATTTTAAGCCAAATACCTTTGTGGATTACTGCCATTGTAATTGTTGCCATCACTTTCGGCTTGGCTAAATTGGCAAAAATGCGCGTGGAAAGTAAAATGTCGCACGAAGGATTGGAAGAAGAACATAAAGAAGTGCAAATTGTAGCCGGTCGTGTCACCAGTATCGCCGTAATTGTTATTGGCGCAACTATTGCCCTTAGTATAGTAGGTATCGATTTGGCTCCTATCGTAGCTGCCGCCGCCTTTGGTGTGGGCTTTGCCTCTCAGGATTTAATCATGAATTTAATTGCCGGTGTAATGATTTTGGCTGCCAAACACTACACAATCGGAGATGTTATCTCTGTTAATGGAACAATCGGACGCATCGTCGAAATTCAAACCCGCGCCACCATTATTAAGGCTTTTGATGGAACTAAAATCATCATTCCCAATTCAGAATTACTTAAAAATAAAGTAATTAACAAGCATGGTTATGCTGTGAGAAAGATGACCTTCATTATGGGGGCAGGTTATGATGATGATCTTAGTAAAGTAGCTCAGGTAACCTTGGATACCTTAAAAAATATTGATGGGATTATTCCTAAACCGGCTCCAAAAGTAATTTTTTACGAATGGGCCGATTTTGAAATTCTCTTTAAAATTCACGTTTGGATTGATTCCAAAGGAGGGAAGTACTTGAAAGTTAAAAACGAAGTAATGATGAAGCTTACTCAAGCCTATAATGACGCTAATTTCGAAATGCCTTATCCAATTCAAACTACAGAATTAACAAGTATGTATAGCCCAGCAGCCAAACTGGACATCAATATCAATCGCGGTAAAAAATCTATTTCCAAACCTGGTTACCCAAGCAAATTTCATAAAAATCCTGAAGAAAAAATCACCACTGCAATTGCTGCTCCAGAAATTAATCTTGAAGCTGTCGCAGAACCAGTTCTTCAAACACCAACAGAAGTTGCTCAACCAGCCCTGACAGAAGTGACTGCGCCCGCCACAGCAGAAGTAGCAAAAATTGCCCCGACCACTGAGCCCGCTCCCGTTCCCACTCCAGCTACTTCGGACAATTCCGCTCCTCAATGGTTGCAAATGGCTTTAGAAAATCCAGTTCAACCTATTCCTCAGCCAGCACCGGAAAATTCCAACAACGCACCAGTTTACGCTGTCCCAAATCAACCAACTCAATTAGATCCCAACACCCCAACTCCTCCATCCGCCTAGACTTTTTTATGGGGATTTCTCTGGAATAAATGCTTCATTTGATAAATCAAAGCATCTTTTAAATGTTGTCTTAAAGTCCATTTTTTAAAAAAAGCAGCAAATCCACCCTCGCTTGCTCTCCTTCCATCGGCATGTACTATCACTGCAGGATTAAAAATCACTTCATATCCAGCTTTCCAGGTCCTATAACAAAATTCTGGATCCGACATGAAAATAAAATAAGAATTATCCAATCCACCAATTTTCTCCCACAATGTTTTTCTGGTTATCCAAAAAGAAGATTGCAACCAATCTACAGTTTGAACTTTATTATAATCTAAATGCTGCATTTCATCATGAGCAACCCATTTTTTAATCAGCGGTAAATTCCTCAAAAAGGTCCGACGCGCCACTTGTAAAAACAAATTCGGGAAAGCTCTCACTGTCATTGCCACCGAATTGTCATTATCATTAACCTGTTTCGGTCCACACACACCAACCTTGGGGTTTTTATCCATATAATCGACCAATTTCTGCATCACTTTATTGTCAGGCCAAACAATATCCGGATTAACAATCATTAAATATTCTCCTTTAGCCACCGCCGCACCCTGATTATTCCCTTTTATATACCCGACATTTTCCTTATTAATTTGAATCTGCACATTTTCAAATTTCTGCAGAGAATTAATTTTCTCAGCATTTTCTGCATTACAGGAATTATCGACAATAATCACTTCAAAATCAAAATCAGTCTCTTGTTTCTGCAAACTTTCCACATTCTCACAAACTCTTTTGCTTTTCAAAAAATCCAAAATCACCACAGAAACTTTCGGCCTTTTTTTATCAATGATTTTATTCATACTCGAGCATTATACTCAAAATATCCTTTTACGATAATCTAACTTTTCCCCAATTTACCCATCAGCTCATCCCGACTCTTTGTCACAGCACAATTATTTTCCTTAATCACTAATTGATTTTTCTCCGCACATACAAATTTATTCTCTCCAATATCCTCATTAATAGTAACCCCACCACCAATCATCGTCCCACCCCCAACCTTCACCCCCGGCATAAAACTAACATTAATTCCCACCCTAATATTATCCCCGGCGATTAACCCGAGCTTCTGGCGCCCACTATCAACCTTTACGCCCTTTATTCTCACGCCCACATTCCCCTCATCCAAACGTAAATTCCCGGTATTCGCCCCCGCCCCAAATGAAACATTATTCCCAATCACACTATCCCCAATATAATTTGAATGCGTCCAAACATCGCGCCCCAAATAACTGCGCGCAATTTCCGTCGTAAACCCAGCCACACATCCCTCAGCCAAAAAACTCTCTCGCACCAAAGCATTATTCGCAACCACACAACCTTTCCCCAAGTACACTGGCCCTCTTATCACCGCATTCTCCATAATTTTCACCCCTTCCTCAATAATCACTTCACCTTTAATCACCGCCGAATCAGCCTTTTTCAAATCCCCAGACTGCAAATTTCCCCCACGCCTTTTTACCTCTTTTTCAAACAACATCCTCGCCGCATCATAAATATGCCAAGGATATTTAATAGGCTGCCACTTGCCCTGATATCTGCAAACTTTAATTTTCTTCCCAGCATTCATTATTTCCTGCAAAGCCGTTTCGTAAATATCATCCACCTCACTTTTGGCTTTATTCACATACTCCATTAATTCCTTTCCACTTGGATGATAATGCAAAACAATATTTATTAAATCCGAAGGTTCCTTCCCTTCACCCGGTTTTTCCACAATTTTTTGCAATTCCATTTGTTCATTCACCAACAAATATCCACCCGGAAAATATTTCTCAATTTGTTGCCCAAGAATCACGCTCACCCCAGGATTTTCCTTGATTGAAGACATCATTTTCTCAAAAGCACTTTCCTCCAAAATATCATTCGAGCTGATAATCAAAACATCATCCTCCAAACTCTCCTCCCCAATACTTTTCAGTGCACCAGCCGAACCATCATCATGAATTTGTTCAAAATACTCAAAATTCACCCCCGCATTTTTATTCTGAAATTCCTGACAATACTCTTTTAACCTACTCAAATTGCTAGCACTACCCACCACAATAAAATCCTTCAACCCTGCCCCCTGCAACAATTCCACTTGATGAATTATCAAGGGCTTCCCGCAAAATTTCAACAAAGGTTTTTCGCTAAATGGACTGATTCTTTCACTTTTCCCTCCAGCCAAAATAATAACTTTCATTAAATATAAGCAATAAATAATAAAAAGGCGCCACCAACAATAATTCTATAAATTCCAAAACTGATTAAAGTATGTTTTTTCAAAAACTTCATCAAAAAATTAATCGCCAAATACCCCGAAATCATCGAAGCCACCACTCCGGCGAGCAAAATCCCCGTCTCAGGTAGCAAATAATCGCCTTTAAGCACTTTTAAACAAGCATAGGCAGTTGCAGCCACCATCGCCACCGAACCCAGTAAAAACGAATATCTAGCCGCTTTAGCTCTCTCCAAACCAAGCAACAACCCCCCCGTAATAGTCGACCCCGATCTGGACACTCCAGGAATCAAAGCCAAAGCCTGAATCAACCCTATTATTAAGCCATTTTTCAAATTCAATTCCTTTTTCGGCAATTTTTTATGAACCATCTCAGCAATAATAAAAATCACCCCCACAATTATCAGCATAATCGCCACCGAAGTAGGATTTCTAAATTGAGCATCAATAGCTTCCTCCAAAGTTAATCCCACCAAAACGGCCGGAATAGTACCCAAAATCAACATCAACAATAATCTCTGATTTTCTTTGATTTCCCCAGAAACTTCTTCCTTATTTCCCATTTTCTCTCTAACCCAAGCCGCCAATGCCTTGATCAAATTGACGTAGTCCGCTCGGAAATAATAAAAAATCGCCAACAAAGTCCCAAAATGCACCGCTATATCAAAACTTTTTAAATTCTCCACATCCAAATTAAATAAACTAGCCCCCAAAATTAGATGCCCCGAAGATGAAATCGGCAAAAACTCGGTAATTCCCTGCACAACTCCCAAAATCACCGCTTCTAAAAATGACATTTTGTTTTATTTAATGGTAAAATCTATTTGCCTAGCTTTACTGTTTGGGCTGCCCCAGCTTACACAATTTTTTATCTCATTTCCATGATTAAATTATACCAATACGCTGACTGCCACTACTGCGAACGGGTTCGCAGAAAATTCACCGAATTAGGTTTGGAATATGAAAAAATCGAAGTAAATCCATTTGATAAACCCTTTGCTGTCACCTCTACTGGTGGCCACGTCCCGGTAATCGATGATAATGGACTAGTCATGAGCGACTCCTCCGATATTATTAAATACTTGGAAGAAAAGTACGGAAAGTCGGCCTAATTTACCTTAAATAGACATAAATTGCCCCAAATCCTCCATGTCTTGGTTTGGCGCTTTCATAATTTCTAATCCTTTTGTTCTGCACCAGTTCATTCAATCTTTCCACCACTACTGGTTTTAATTTGGATTTTCCTCCTTCAGAATTATAGCCCTTCCCAACGACAATAATCACAAAACTCAAATCCTTCATTTTCGCCTCAGTGATAAATTTCCTAGTTAGCGCATCCGCTTCCACCGTTGTAAATCCATGCAAATCCAATTTATCTTGCGGATCTTCAGGATAAGTAAATCTCCCTGCAGAACCTTTCTTCCCCGCATCAGGTCCACCAAACTCCTCCCCTTTATTATAATTTTTCATTCCCCGAATTTCAAAAAGCTCGGCAAAATTATCACCGATTCCATATTTCTCTTCCCAATTTTCCTCACCCTCTGGTCGTTTGTCTTTAGCTTCAGAATCGTACATAGCCATTATTTTAAGTAATCTTCCCCGCCATCATTCCAGGGATTACAACGAATAATTCGCCAAATCATTAACATCACTCCTTTAAAAATCCCATATTTTTCCACAGCAGCAAAACCATAATCCGAACATGTTGGATGAAAACGGCAGAATCCATGAGGAAATAAGCCCTTAAATAAACCATGATCCGGCGATATAGTTTTCTGATAAATAAATATCAGCAATAGAAGGGGAGCACGCCAAACATAAATAAACTTTCCCAGTATATCTCTAGATTCCCAATTAGAAGTAATTACCTGGATTTTGCTTAACACCATTCTTGATTACTTCAAAATGTAAGTGAATACCAGTCACACCTCTCACATTACCAGTATTACCCATTTTACCAATCACTTGGCCTTGTTCAACAGTATCACCTACACTAACTGCTAATGTTTCCAAATGACCATATAGGGTCTTCAAACCATTTCCATGGTTAATAATAATGTGATTTCCATAACCTCCGCCCCAAGTACCACTGGAAGCTTTTTCTACAGTTCCACCCATAGTCGCCCAAATTGGTGGTTTGCTTCTATCAGCAATATCATAAGCATAATGTCCGGCACGGAAACCTTGAGTTAAATTACCTCTGGTTGGGTAAAGCATGCTTCCATCAGCCACAACACTTGTATTGTTAGCTCCAATTTCTGAACCAGAAACGGTTACAGAAGAACCGACATTCCCGGTAACTCTTGCATTTGTACCAACTCTGGAAGGATTATTTCTAGCAATAATAACCGGTAAAGGTTTTGCCCCAGGCACAAACAAAGCTTGATCAGCCTGCAATGTTGCGGAACTTTCCAAACCATTCTGTTTCAAGATAGCTTCTTCTGAAACACTGTATAAACTAGCAATTTTTTTAATATCCTGGCCTTTTTCCACCTTATGAGTAACTCCATCCACCGGTGGGATTAACAATTTCTGCCCAATTTTAAGAGTAGAAGTTGAACTTAATCCATTTTCCCAAAGCACAGTATTAGTCTTTAATCCGTATTCTTCAGCAATTGTTGAAATAGTTTGACCAGATTCCACTTCATGCACAAATCTACCATTCATCGTACTTCTGTCCGCCAATTCAGTTTGAGGATTGATTTTCGGAATATAACCATCCTGATCAGCAATCACAAAATCTTCCGCAGTATAATAATCCGCCACACCCTCTAATTGAGGAGCATAGTAAGAATTATGAGAATAAACATTAGCTGGAGTAATGGCTCCAATTACAAATAAACCAGTAACCGCAAAACTAACTGATTTGAACAGTTTATTGGCTGGGTTAACATTCTTGTTTAAATTTCTACCACGGCCTTTTGCACCAACCCAGGATTTTGCTGAGCTGATTGGTTTACTGATAGCATTTAACATTCCTAAGGCATTGGCCCCAGCAAAAACCTTTTTATGTCTTGCTTTTCTGGCCGCCACATTTGCTTCCAAATGCAGCTCTCCGCCTTCTAAGTCACCTACTAATGAATTGTAATTATTGATGGCTTTTAGATTAAGATCTATTTACATCGCCAGCCTTCGTAACGGAACGTAACTTAAGCCAAAACGAATTTTGACTCAATAGCTTGGATGTAGCATTTCCTGCTCAACTTGGCATTGTTATTCTATTTGAATTCATGCCGACCATTTCCCTTTGCAATGCCAAGTTTAGCAGATTTTTTATTTTTTTCAAGTAATTCGTCGATTCTGTCAACACGAACCCCTGTGATATCCGCAACAAATGGCTATTATCTCACGAATTTCAATAGTCCCATCATTCTTGCTCTCTTGATAGCTGTAGTTAACATTTTTTGATACTTCAAGCTCACACCAGTATAGTATCTAGGAACGATTTTTCCATATTTAGAAACGTATTTCTTCAATAAAGAAACATCTTTGTAATCAATATATTTGATTCCAGCTTTCTTGAAAGGACAAGGTTTATTGTATTTATTCTTAGGCATAGTATTTAAATTTCTGAAATTATAATTATAAATTTAGGTCTGCATCGATCATATCTCCTTCTGAAGAATAATCTTGATCGTTTGGCTCAGCGCCATCATCACTCATCATGGCATCATCTTGAGCTCTTTTATCCAACATAATCAAATCTTCCACCACCACTTCTGTGCGATATTTTTTACTTCCATCTGGTAAATCAAAGCGTCTGGTTTTTAAATAACCTTCCACATATACCAATTTCCCTCTGCGTAAAAATCTCTCACAAATCTCCGCCAATTTCGCCCAAGCAACTAATTCATGGAATTCCGCAGAAATCTGCTTTTGCCCATCTTTAGTTATCCATTCGCGATTAGTGGCCAAACCAAAAGCAGCAATTAACTGTCCATTGGTGGTTTGTTTGATTTCTGGATCTCTGGTCAGATTACCGACCAAAATAACTTTATTAACACTTCTCATAGAGTTGGGTTAAAAGTTTATTGTTTTTTTGCTTCTTTTTCTGCTGCTTCAGCTTCTTTAGCTTCTGCATCAGCCTTTTCAATATCAGCCAAAGATTTTGGTTCATATTTGAAAGGAGTTTTGATCAATAGGTGTCTGATTACCTCATTGTCCAATTTCAAGCTCATTTCTAATTCTTTGATTTCTGCAGGGTCAAAAGAAAAATTGAATACTGCATAATCACCTTTAGTTTTCTTTTTCATCGGATATCCTAAAGTTTTTTCTCCCCAGATATCTTCAAAAAACACTTCTCCGTGTTCATTTAACTGTTTTTTAAGAGCAGTTAATCTCTTTTTTACGGCATCCTGGCCGATTTCTGAATCGATGATTACCATCAATTCATACTTGTTTTCCACGTTTTTCATTCTTTGTTCGGGTTAAATAATACTTAAGCCTTTTATCTTGTTGACAAAAAGCACAAAGAAAAGCTGCCTGAATTTATCAGAAGAGTTTTACTAATGCAAGCCAAATATGCTAGAATAATAGGATATTTAAAAGGCGGAATAAACTTTTATCCCAGCATTATGACCATCAAACACAAAATTAAAAATCTCAAGCATCGAGTTTTCCCTAAGAATAAGCCAGATCGAAAGGTTTATGTCCTGGAAAGTGACCATCCTGAACGACCGGATTTAATTTTGCCGGAAAATCAAATTCACAAATCCGTTTTTGAAGAAAATCATGCTTTGGATGAACATCCTGAGAAATCCTTTACTAAAGCCATTTTTTCTTGGATTGCTCCAGAATACCATCAACATCCTAAGTCCGTTCGCTGGTGGGTTACGGCAGCAATCATTATGTTGATTGCCCTGGTTTTAGAGGCTGTTAGCGGAAATTGGACGTTTTTGGTGGCTACTTTAATTTTTGCTTTGGTGTATTGGTACACCCAGATTCACCACCCACCTCGTCATACCAAAATTGTAATTTCTTCCATGGGTGTGAAAATCGGCCATACCACTCATCCCTACAGCCAAATCAAGAATTTTTGGCTCATTTATAACCCTCCAGAAGTCAAAAAACTTTATTTACGTTTGCGTCGTTATTACCTAGCTGATTTAGTTCTTGAATTGGAAAATCAGGATCCTTTAGCCATTCGTGAGTTTTTGCAAAAGCATGTGGAGGAATTGCCAGATCAAAAAGAAACAGTATCAGATTTTATTCTAAGAACTTTTAAACTCTAAAAATGAGTGAACAAGCCAACAATCAGGCTGAACAAAAAAATGAAAAATTACCGAAAACCGGTGCGGATTTGTCAAAAGAAACTTTACCAGCCACGCCAGGAATCAAGTCAGAAACTGTAGAAGACAAAGCTTTTGCCGACAAATTATCTGAAAAAAGCGATCAATATGAGAAAAAGCTGGAAGAGTTAAAGAAGAAATTTGACGCCAGTGGGTCTGTAGGTAAAAGCAAAACCGAGGTTTTATTTGCCAAACAAATTAATAAAATCCGTGATATCAAAGCCCGAAAACAAGCCGAATTTCAGAAGTTAATGATTGAAGAAAAATCCAAGAGACAGGAAATTATGCTTGGTGAAGCCGATCAAAGTTTCAATGAAGTGCATCAAAATTTAAGTGACATTATTGCTTATGTAGGCAGTTTTGACCAAATCGATAATCGTGAATTAGCTATAATTGAAGCCGTTTTAAACGGCATGTCCAAATTAAAAACCAATCCTCAGGCCGAAGCGCTTTTCCAAAAAACCTTAAAGAATCAGCCGCTGCAAAATCCTCAGGATTATGACCTAATCATTGGCTTAATTCAGCCTGGAGAATTAAATCCTCAGAATAACCCAGGCAAACTCTTCGAATCCTGCCAGTCCGGTGTTGTGATTGCCATGATGTCTCCAGAAGAAAAATTACTTCTAACGCAAAGAATTATCCAAACAAAATCGCCGCAAGAAGCATCTAGTTTAATTGATGCCTTCGTAACTTATAAGATTTTGACCATTGATCAATTAAATTACCTGATCGCTCAAAATCAGCTCCCTGAACCACTTAAAACCGAATTCACTCAGAAAATGGAAAATGGCGAAATCGGCAAAAATGTCCAGACTTACGAACAAATTATCGAACGCTCCGCTCAACAAAATGCCGCTTCCACCGCCAAAAACCCGGTTTGGAAAGCCGCCGGAACACCTGGTTTAATGGCTCTTTCCGCGCTCTGGGGTGCCGCCACTATGCTGGTGAATTTCAGTGCCAATTTTGATTACAAAGATTTGTCCGGAAGTGCCAAAAGAATTTTGACCAATCCGTACATGGGGCTTGGGGCTGCCGCTTTTGGTGTCGGCGCAGTGGGTTTGGCTCCGATGATTGCTCCCAAGACTTATGAACAAGGACGTGAATATCTCAAAGGTACTTTTAGCAAAGAACATCAGCAAAATCGTGATCTCGAGGCCCGTGATGAACTGGGTGGGCTTACTCTTGATTTACTTGGAAAACATCCGTATTTGAAAAAATTTCTTCTGGAAAAAGATTTGCAAACCAAAAAAACCGGTTTGGACTTATTGATTGAACAATTCGAAATAGCCAAGGCTTCTAAAAAAGATTTGAAAATAAATTTCCAGGCCTTGCGTGAAAGTGCTGGGGAAAATCAAAAAATCTTACTGAATCGTGCTTTAGGAATGGCTAACAGTAACGAAAATTATCTATCTCAGGAATTGACCAATTTAACTATGACAGCTTTCCCAATTGGCCTTAAAAATAATGAAAAGTTTCAAAAATTTATCGAAGAATCTAACCGCAAGCAGGGAATATCATGAAGCAATTAAACCAAACATTTCGAAGCAGAGCGCATCAATTGGTTCTGCAAATTATCGAAGATAAAGCTGAGAACAAGCCTTATCTGCTGCTTGATGCCCTTTTTGATCGCGAATTTAAAGGCAGTCTTGATCATTATCCAAATTTTAAGCAAGATTGGCTCTTTCCATATTTTGCTGAGGCTAAAAAAGCCAGCGGCGCCCCTTTTGCTGGTATTGATAATCAGTCTGAGCAAATTTTCTTCTTAAATCAATTAAAGTCTCAAATCCGCCATCTTACCTATAATTTCAAAAAACTGGATTTGATTTTTCCTAAGCAAATCAATGCTCCTGCCAACGCCCCTACCGCCCAACCGGATTTCCACTATTCCACCATGGAAAAGAATCTAGTCTTGATTGGCTTGGTTCTACCGGTCCTCCATTCACTTGAACAAAAAGAAATCAATAAGGTCTCCGCCGCTCAAGGCCAGACAACAACTTCTCAAACTTCCGAACAGGCAAATCCTTATGAAAGTTTGGATAAGGAATTACTGGTTCAGGGAATGAATGGTGAATTCAATCAAATTATCACCTACAACGATTTACAAAAACTCTATATCCAAGTTCAGGAAATGCGCTCCAATGGCGTAGATCAGGCTCAAATTATTCAATTTTTACGCGCCGAATTGCAAGCAAAGGGAATACGCACTACTGAAAATGGTGAAATTATTCCTTTTATCTCCGGCCTTCAGTCCCAAGAAACCTCTGATTCTGGTGAAGAATCACTTTCCATTGATCAGGCCTTTGCCTTGATGGATCAACGTATGGGTCTGAAAGTGCAACAGTCGATTATGATTGCCAGTAAAGGAAATCTCTCTTTGCCTGCCGTCGATATTAATTACTTTAAAAACAATGGCGAAACCCTAGTTTTGGGCGGTGTTGATGTTTTCTTCGACTCCAGCGGAAGGCTTTCTTCTGAAAATATTCCCGGAAACAACTTCCTGATGTTTTTCCGTGATGCTAACGGCGATTTAGCTTTAGTAAGCGGAAATAAACAATCTTATCGCAATGAAAATAAAACCGATTATGGCTTTTTAATCAGCCGTGATGGCGATCAAATTCATGAAAATGATCCAGGCTTTGCCCTAGCTGATGAAGATTTGGATCAAACTGAATTGCCTTTAGCAACTTTGCTGGAAAATAAAGGCCAACCTGAACAATTCAGCCCTGAAAATATCCCTCAAACCATTGTTATTGCTAAACCAAAAAGCAATCGCGCCTCTTTGCAACAAGCTAATGCACCCATCACAAATAGCGAAACTGAAATAGACGGTGAAGTACAAATGCCTGTTAATCAAAGCGGTTTGTCCTACATTCCTATTAAATTCAAACCATTAACTGGTCCATTGGATATTCCTCGCTCAAACAATCCGCAACAAGTCACAGTAACTGAAAAAACCTCCATAAAATTACCCCCATCCGGCAGCAAAATCACCCAACCTTTGGCTCGCGCTCCTCAACCAAACCAAACTCAAACGACTCCCGCCAGAACCAACAGCCAAACCACCACTCAACAACCCCCACGCCGCAAACTCTCCCCAACTGCTCAAGCCGACTCCGCTCCGTCTAAAACTCCCAATTTCATGCTTCGCTCTCTGGTAACCCAGGGCGCCACCGTTTCCGGAGTACTCGGCAGTATCATCACTTTTCTTTCCTAAAATAAAAAATCGACCAAAACCAAACACATATGTTAAATAAAATCACCAAATTCCTCAAAAAATATCAAATACCACTAATAATGGGAGTATTGATGCTAACCCTTCCCGAATTAGTAGGAGCTCAAGTTTTTGGCAATGAAGTGGATCAAAAAATCGCCGAATTATTCTCGGTTTTAAACGTGGTAATTCAATTTTTATTGGTTTTACTTTGGCCGGTTCTGCTTTTAATAGGCGGATTGATGAGCAATGATTTGCTTTTCAGTGGCGGTATGCAAACTACGCTTTTGAATGTTTGGTCAGGCGTGAGAGATTTCGTGAATGTGATGTTTATCCTTGGTTTATTGGGAATCGCTATAGTTAATATTTTGGGCGTAGCCAATGAAGAATTTCAAATAAAATCAGTTTTACCAAGAATTGTGGTCGCCTTAATTGTCGTAAATTTCTCTTTCCTTGGCTGTAAAGTAGTTTTAGATATCTCTAATGTTATCAGTACCTCAATTTTCTCGCTTCCTTTAACTGAAACTATAATTAGTGATCCTGTCCCTGGTGATCAAACAGCAAGCTCGCAAAATGGTTTTGTTCAAAAAATATGTGGAAATTTATATCGTTTGCAAGGTTCTCAGCAAGAAACCTCTGGCGGTGATACCCCAGCGGTTTCCGACCAACAATTCAGCCAATTTTGTTCTGGATCCGATGGAAGTTTTGAATTTACACCTTCCGCCCAACAATTTTTCGGTTCATTCAATTCTAAAAACGTCGCCTTAATCATGGCCATGCAGTTAATGGATATTGGCAGTATTGATCAGGTAAATGGCCAAGCAGTTAAAGGATTGAAATCCCTTACCATCAACACTTTATTCAGCGTTGTGTTTATTATCATTTACGCAACCGCTTTCATTGCCTTATTTGTTGGACTATTGGTAAGAGTAGTTGTGCTCTGGGTTATTATCGTGATTTCACCTTTGATTGCGCTTGGTTGGGCCATTAAGCCAATTGGAGAACGTCTGAAGGTAGATGGGGAAGACTTGATGGCAGTTTTTATTCAACATGCCACCATGACCATTCCGGTTGCCGTAGTTTTGACTATTGGTACAATTATGATTAGTGCTGTCAAAAAAGTCGCTCCCGGAGCTGTTTTATCAACCAATCCAGCTGAACTTGGTGCAATTATCAGTGGAACCACCACCATCCAAGACATTATCGCCGGTGTTGGTACAGCCGCCTTTATTTGGCTAGCCGTTGCTCAAACAGTCACCAAAGGCAAGGGCGGAGCATTCGCTCAAACCATTTTGGGTGCAGTAGGAGATGGAGCAAAAGCCATAGCTAAAGTTCCGCTTTATCTGCCACTTATTCCAGTTAAAACCGCTAGTGGAGCAACTCCAACCGTTGGTCTTGCTGCTTTAGGCGGTGCATTGGGCGCCCCTCAAAGACTTATCCAAGACAAACAACGTGAAATTAATGACATTTTCAATAATCGTGAAGGCCAGGTTTCGGATAATCTTAAAAGAGCTACTAATCCAAATCAGCTTAAAGAAACCATTGCTATCGCCGCGGCCCAAGATATCGCTCGTAAATCAGATTTCCAAAAACAATTGGCCGATAAACTTACTAAAGAACCAGCCTTGGCACGCGAATTCCAGAATATGAAATTCACCGTTAAAGGACAGAATGTTCAATATGCTCAATTCGTCGAAGCTTTGAAAAAAGGTGAATTGGAAAGACAGGATTTTGATTATTTAGTTAAACAAAATAACTTCCCTAATCCGCAAAGCCAGCTGACTGTTAATAAAGGAAATGATGCTGGTAAAGCCCTAAATTCCGCCGCCCAACCTTTGGGAGTAGACAAACTTGCCCCAGTTCAAAGTAGAAAAGATCAATTGGAAAAGAAAGTAAAAGATTTAGCAGATAAAAAAGGAGGAGTGAAAGATTCTGATGTTACGGATTTGACCGCAAGCATCAACAAATTGACTACCAGCTTAGAAGCAATCAACAAAATGCAGCTTACTAATGGAGTTGTGCCAAGCGCGGATCAACAGCGAGAATTGAGCAAATACATTAAGAGCTCAGGTTTAAATGAAATAGAAGGGGCTCAAGTTTTAACTCAAATTTTCGAAAAGAAAGGAATTCCTGGTGCCGATAATTTAGCGAAAAGCATTGTTAAAGGAGATATTTTATCCCCAGCTCTATCCCCAGGCCAAACTCCAGCTCAACCGAACGCAACTTCCCCTAATGGAAACCCTCCAGGCACTCCGCCAACTCAGCCGAATCCAAATCCAACTGATGAAGATTTCAATACGCCTAATTAATCTTAAGATTAAACTATTGAAAAGTCGCTTAATCTGGTACAATAACACCTTAAAGTTCAACACTATAAATGAGAAATCCTCGTCATAAAAAACAGGAGGACAAAGAAATAAACACTTCCCATACTCTGGAGCAATTATCGCTACAGAATTTGGAAGGGAAAAAAGGCTTGTCGGCAAGCAGTTTAAATGTGCCTGAGCAAATCTCTGCCGAAACCGGCCACAGCATGCGTTCTTTAATTACACATCTAAATAAACTGTCGGCAGTTAATGTTAGTGATTATTCCAATGATGAAAAATTTCTTCAGGAAATGACTCAGAAATACCAATTACAGCTGCAAATCTTACAACAAAACATCAATGGCTTTAATCAGTTAAGCAAAGAAAAAAACAGTTTATTCCAACGCTTAAAAAGCGCCAGCATTCTAACTCCAACTGAAGTTTCCATTCTTTCCGGAAATTTTCAGCCTGTGGAATATCGCAAATTGGTAAATGAAATTATCGCTAAAAACAATAAAGCTACCGTCCCGCTAACTCCCGAAGAAATCAAACAATTAAAAAATCCCAATTCCGCCGGATTGCAAACCCTTCTTAATGACCTGGTCGCCCAAAACAAACTGACTTCAGATGAATCAGATCAATTAATTGACCTAATGCCGGCTAATGATGCCGAATTAGCTGCTCGCACAAAACAAATTTTGTCCAAGCTACAGCAAAGTGATTTGGCTAACAGCAGTCAATATTCTGCGGATTTGGCTGAATTAAAGGCAGAAGAAAAAACTCTGGAAAAGGAATTTTTGCTAATATTGGAACAATACGGCGAAATCCAAAGTATCTTGGCTAATAAAATTAAGGAATTTTACGAACAGGCCGAAAACCAAAGTAAAAAATACGATTTAATTAAGCAATTAAAGCGTGACACTGGCTTGGAAATTGCCGAAGGAAGTACCTTTTGGGCTGAGGATTTCAGCGACAATACTCATAGTTTAAAAATCTCCATAGATAAAGTGGAATTTGGCGGAACTTCCAGCCTTTTAAGCAATCAAAGTTCAGCCATTCCCAATTTTGAACCCTTGGTAACTTTCACAACTGAAACCGCTTCTGGCCAAACGAACACTGTTTCCATGTCCGCCGAAGCCCTCAATCGCTATTTCTATAATTTCAATGTCCAGGAAAAAATTGATTCAGTAGAAGAATTAAGCGCTTTGGTCGGCGCTCCCATCACCATTGGTCAGAAATTCACTTTTGCTGACGGAGAAGGCGAAAATTACCAAGAAAAAAGTTTCACAATTGCCGGCATTGAAAACGATCGAATTATTTTTGACGACACCATTACTCAAGACCGCAAAGTCCCTGAGTCACTTTTGTCCGAACGCCAGCAGTTTGACAGTTTAACCTTCGGCGAATTCGCCCGTTGGTATCGCCAAAATCAAACTTTACCGGAAATAACTTCTTTAGACGAAGTAAACGCCCGTTTGGCCGATTTAAACAATCAATTTATTGAAGATTTCTCCCTAGACTCCGAACAATTTCCACCAATCAATTTGTCTGGAACAACCCCTCTAGTACTAGTCAGTTTAGCCTCTTACGAAAAAGAGCCTGAAACTTTTCTTATCAATGAAGTAACCCCAGAAGGGGTAGTTTATGAAGATGGAAAAACCGTCAGTTTCGGCCAATTTCTTCGTGACGTAGATAATAATTTATTAGTTGTCGGCACGCCAGAAATAGCTGCCAAAAGACTGGAGGGTCTAGCCCTTTTGTCGGAAAAAGACCAAGCGGCTGCCCAGGATGAAGAGCAAAAAAAATTAGAATCTCAAGTCAAACAAATCTCCTCAGCTGCCGAAGCCGGCAAACCAATTCCAGAAACTAAGAAAGGTCTTTTATCTTCATTCGGAGCACACCTGAAAGGATTATGGGCCAACACCAAGGTTCTAAACATCATGGAATTAATAGAACTTTACTGGACTGCACCTAAAGACGAAATTATCGCTTCCCTAAAGAGTAAAAGTGAAAAAAAAGTTGCCGAAGTTGGTAAAGGTAATCTTTATAAAAATCTACCTTGGCCACTCAATATGGCAAGTGGTTTAACCGACACCTACGAAGACAAATATAATGCTAAAAACAGTCAGGAAGTTAAGGACAAACTGGAGTGGTTCGAAAAAAATAAAGATAAGGACGAAGTTAAAGAAATAATGTATGGAACAGATGACAAAAGAGAATTGAAGGCTTGTCTTAAATTTCTTTCAGCCAGTGGCGCACTACGCAACGATGATGAAAAATTCCAGGAAACTCTAAATAATGTTTTGGGGGGAGCCGTTTACCCAAGCGAACATCTTTACCCTAAAGAATTTTGGGGAAAACCCGTGGTAATTGGTAAAGATTTAGATAAAGGACTTTTTCTCCCTGATCAGTACAAATTAATTCTAGAAGAGGCTTACGGTAAGGGCACTTACGATGAAATTTTTGGTACCAATAATTCCAAATATCGAGAAAAACGCGACAGAACCAATTCAGAATTGCATGATAAATTTGAATTTACCCGTGAAGGTATCGGTCCGGAAATCCAAAAACGTATGTTTGCCTTTATGAAAGGTGAAAAAGTGGATGCCGCCGAATTTGACGGAATGATGCTCGGTGCCATCACCAAAGATGAAATTTCCCCCGAACAATGGATGATGATTTTGATTTTCGCTTTTGGTTACAAAAACCCCAATGGAAAAACCTTATTGCCTTACGAAAGATTCAATTCCTATGTCAGTGATTTAAGTAAAATTCCCTACTTTTTATGGTTTGCCTTAAAACATAATTTGGTTGATAAAGAGGGGAAGCCAATTGTAGATAAAGATGGTAAGCCGGTTCGTGGACATCTCACCTCCAATGAATTAAACAAAATCTTCCAGGATGTCATTAAAAAGGACATGGATGATAATATTAAAAATGGTATTTCCGCCGATAGTCCCAAGGTACTTTCTGCAGGTAAAAATATGATTAAATGGATGCATTCAGTACCATTAACTCATCCCGCCATTACTGAAAAAGCTGGGGAAAGAGCAGGGGATGCTGAACAATCCAAAGCCATCGGTCATTACGTTACACCATTGATTACCAATACCAACGCAATCGATAGTCTTTTGATTAAATATCAGGGAGGAAGACGTAGTGAAAAAGTTATTAAAATGGCAATTTGTGGTTATGGAAGCCAGATGAAAGCAAGAGCCCAGCTATTAAATACTGTTCCCGTTGATCAGCGTAAATTGGCTGTTAATAATTTTGTGAATCAATTCACCGGTTGGATTTATTTTGATTCAACTATAAGAGGAATGCGTGGAACTCCCACTCGTTATATGAGATTGAAAGATACTGATTTATTGGGAACTGTTGATGCAGACAGAAAAAGGGAAGTTATCGAATTTGCCAACGAAAATAGAGATTTTACTACTAGATTAGTACATGCTTTTGCCAGAAAAACCGGAAAACCAGAAATAATTAATTTGGCCAATCAAGTATTAATCGGCCGCGACCAATCCAATGACGCCGCCGAAGAACGTTTGCGTGATTTGTTAAACGTCGAAATGCGCGCCTACGCTGAAACCAATTACGAAGATTTTGCTCGATTAATTAATCAGGAAGCCACCAGCATCCAGGGCTTAAGTGGTTTACAATTAAGCAAAGAAGAGAAAGACGCCTTAGAAGAAAAAGAGAGAAATGACGCTCTTAAGGCGGCAGCTTAAAAATTTAAAACATTAAGAAGCCTCGACCCCTGCCAACCGAGTGGTTGATAGAGGTCGAATTTCTTTACTTACTTCAAGAAATTTTTGGGGAGCTTGCGCAGCCTGATGGGCAAACGCTGGTGAGCTCCTGGCTTTTCGAGCGTCTTGGCCATCATTAGCTGCTTGTTGCGATCACACCTATCCGCATAGGCAGAGCCACTTTCACGCAGCCCCAGTAGAACCAACCCCAGTATTCCTGCTCCGAGCAACCAGGTTAGGGGAGATTCGCTTTCCACCACCTCCACCTGATTTCCATTGGGAATAGGCTTTGCTTCCGCCTTTTCCGACAGCCCAGCACTCACAAGCAGGCCTACTACCAGCAACATCAGCGCCAGAAAGTTCTGGCAATCTTTCCAGAACTGCTCCCATTTGCTCTTTCCGGTCA
The DNA here is from genome assembly GCA_051657905.1 of Candidatus Altimarinota bacterium. GTDB lineage: Bacteria > Patescibacteriota > Gracilibacteria > UBA1369 > UBA1369 > JBOFLO01. Next base: position 28,155 of record JBOFLO010000038.1, read on the forward strand.
TTGGCACTGTAATCTCCTTCTAAGCTGCTCCTTGTTTCTTGTTTTTAAGATTCTTCTGATTTCTCAGTAAGTAAAGTGTTTTCTGTCTACCGATTAGCCAGCTAATAATCTAACTAGCTACCTGCAGACAAGAATCACTCTGCTATTTTCGAATCTTTTATATTTTAGGCAAATACTCTAGCACTTTTTACAAAAAAGACAAGTACGTCAATTGGAATCCACATTGTTTCCCTTGGAGGATTGACATTTTAAGGAATCCTGCTACAATCCAGCTCTTAGTTTTTCAAACTTAAAAACAAGAAAAACTCAGTTTTGACAATCGGGGAAGGGCAGAAGAATGATCATTTCGTTTAAGAAGGTCAGCAAGAGCGAGGACCGCAAGGACAATGCCAAGAAGCTCCAGGAGAGCATTTTGGCTAGCCGCAAGGTTTTCGACTCGGTGCTGACGCCGGAGTTCGCCAAGACCTTCGGGGTCGACTTGACCCAGCAGGTTGCCGGCCATTCGTTGAAGAGCATCATCTTCCGCGACATCGCTCAGCAGCCCCGCGCGCGTGGAATTCCCCTTCAGGAAATCTTCCTGAAGGACGGATTCCAGAAGGACTTCGTCGATCCGGACAGCTTGCTGCTCATCATGGCGGTCAGCTGGTACGACCTGGTGCAGAAGTTCCACCAAGGCAAGTACAAGGGGACGAAACACGAGCATCGGCAGCTGATCATGGTGATCTACACCGCACTCAGCAACCACCTTGCCGAGGTGGCCGAGAAGGTCGAGAAGCAGGTCGGTCTCGGCGGCGCCGAAGAGGAGCGAGAAGCGCTCAGGCGCTACAGGCTGGCTGCTGGTCAAGCTTTCAACTCCATCCCCAAGATGGAGCAGGAGCTCGGCCTACGCGAAGCACCCCCCAAGTCCCGTCGCCGCATCAAGAACGATGCAGCGACGGATTCCAACAGCGTGGACTTCTCCCAGACGGCCTGATGGCCAACTGCGGAGACATCCCAACAACCCGCTCCGCCGTGAGTCCCTCAAGGACACCGGCGGAGCCTTCACCATGCCCAAATTTATCAACAAATAAAAAAAGCCCCATCATTCCGACAGGGCTTTTCCTCAATTTACAGTTTTCTCTCTTT
>JBOFLO010000039.1:0-23175 GCA_051657905.1 Candidatus Altimarinota bacterium
CCACCCGAACCCCCAGAACCACCTGAACCTCCCGCCCCACCAGTAGTCAATAATCCCCCAACCTCCGGCGCCGGCGGTGAATATGGTGATGACCCAATTGGTAATTATCCAAGCGATCCCACCAACCCCGAAACTCCAACTGAACCAACAGAACCGGTTAATCCCACCGACCCACAAAATCCTTCAGAGCCAACTCAACCAACCCAGTCCCCAAACCCTGATCAACCAGGAACTCCTGCCGAACCACAATTTCCAACCCAGCCTTCCGAGCCAATTCGCCCGGCAGCTCCTCAATTCCCAAATTCTCCAATTGAAATAATTGGTGAATTCACCAGCAATGCTCAAGCCATAATTCTTTCCAATCAAAATAATTTAATTCTAATCACCCTAATTCCCGCCACCACCTTCCTCCTCCCTATCAACAATTTCTACACTAACCTAATTTGGCCAAATATTTTCTTCAACAATAACATCTGCTACATCCAACCAAGATCCTTCATCGATCTTATTCAAATTAACAACGCCATCTACGCCCCTCTTAACACCACCATCTATAATTTATCCAACTGGGACGTCCTACTAATAATAGTGTTAACCTCAACACTAATTCTATTAACCGCCTATTATTATTTATATTGGCAGAAAGGACTCTCCCAACCTATTATCTTCATTCCAGCAGGCAAATCAAAAAAGCATACTAAGAAAATTTCTAAAAAAGTTTAATAGTTTCGCAGTATGTATTTTCATAAATTCTGTATTCAGCTCTTTATTGAGAGCTAATATTGTGTTATAATTGACAGATAGTTTGACTCTGAAATATCATCTGATTGTCAAAAATGTTCAGGAAATCCCTAATTTACATTATCTTATCGGCGCTAGTTTTCAGCTCCCCTGCGGCCTTCGCAGCTCCGGGAGATACTACCGCTCCTTACACTATTTCTTATAGCGGTCGATTAACCAGTGGTGGTTTACCCGTAATCACTGCACAAAATATCCGTTTCAGTATCTGGAGCGACGACGATATCGACTTTGGTGATTTTACCGTTCCCGGCGGTATCAATACCTCTTCTCCTGGTTACGCCAATTGGTATGAAGAGCAAACAGTAACCCCCGACGCCAACGGTTTATTCCATTTAAGATTAGGTACTATTAATACACTTCCTAATTTTACCGACAGTGTACATAAATTCCTTCAAGTTGAAGTTAAGCCAATCGCCAGCCCCGCCACCGACTACGAAGCACTCGATCCTGATGGCAATATAATGAATATTAATGACCGTCATCCACTTAACTCATCCGCCTTCACTATTAATTCCGATACCGTCGATAATCGTGATGTTGGAAATAATGCCGGACAAATACCCTTTTTAGACATGCTCAGTAAATTACAAATTTCCACCATACCAAATGGTACAAATGAAAATAGTTTTATCTTAGATTTTGACAACACAGTCGCCTCACCCAATCCAATCACTCTGCAATTCGGTTCAGCTCTAGCCAGAACTCTTTCTTATGACACTTTAAACGGCTGGTTTAATTTTAACGATGATGTAAATATCGCCGGAAACCTAACCATCACCGGTACTCTTAATGGAGTGGGTGTCGGTTCATATAGTCAAAGCTCCGTTCGCGAGGCCGCCTATGCGGATTCTGTATATCAAGGAGATGGTGTTGATAATGAAGGTAAGCTGGAAATTTTCTTTCAGGATGTAGATGGCACTCCTGGTAACAATAATATTAATCACTATAAATGGAGTACTACTCAGGCAACTCTCCAGGATTTCGATTTAGTAACCAGAGTCACTGTCCCAGAGAATTTTATCTCTTTATCATCAACTCCCATCACTTTTACCTACAAAACGCAAACCGCAGCACCTGCAGATAATGTAGTAAATGTCATAATTCAAGACACTAATGGTGCCAATGTTACCGTCATTGGCGGTGCTAATTTAACCTCCACAAATTTCACTACAGCCGGAATAACTTTTGCCGGAGGACCGGTTTTCACTCCCGGTCAGCAATTCACTATTAAAGTGAAATTGGCTTCCAGAGGCGCTGGAGCAGCTTTTGCCGGACGTTTAACATTTAATTACAATGGACGCTAGGAAATTTTAGGAAAATAGTGTATAATATACAGATTTATAAAAATTTATGAATAAAAACAAATACCCAACCAATAAATTTATGAAGAAATTTATCAGCTCCGTGAGCTTGGCAGCATTGCTTCTAAGTACACAAAGTACGGCCTCCGCCGCCATTCTATTCCAAGATGATACCTTCGACGAAGTAATGTCGGACGCTATCAAAATTGGTACAAATGATGCCGGTGCAGTTAACACGGCTATCCAATTCGGTAATGATGTAACTGGTTCTGAAAATGGTGTGATTAATTGGAACATTACCTCCAACACTTTTGAATTCGATCATTCGGTAAGTATTACCGGTGGTATCAGTGCTACTGGAAGTGCGAATTTCTCAGGTACATCTCAAATGCGTTTACGTGAAAATGCCAACCCAACTGCCAACTCTGCCTGTGCCGTGGTGGGTGAAGTTATTATCAACACAACAGCGCAACGTTTGGAAATATGTACTGTTACCGGTGGTGCCGGTGCTGCCACTTGGACAGCTCCTGCTGCTACCAATGCTGATTTATTAGACGGTTTAGATTCTGCTCAATTTTTAAGAAGCGATGCTTCAGATAACTTTACATCTGGTACTTTAACTACTGACTCCGGTACTACTTTAGATGTAAATGGTGTGTTCGATGCTAGTGGCGCAACTCGTTTCGCTGTTAGATCGGGTGCTGCCAACCCTGGTACTTGTACCGAAGGAGATCTTTTCTATAATACTACTACTAATTTACTATTAACTTGTACGGCTACTGACACTTGGTCAACCAACGGTGTAGATGATTTCGAATCAGTTTACGCTGCGGATGGTGACGATACTTTAACAACAGGTGGTGGTAACTTCACTATTGCTACTGGTAACGGTAACGTTATTAACACTCTTGGTTCTGGTGAATTCGATATTACAACAACTGGTTTGTTGGATTTCAACGCCGCTAACTTTGATGTTGATACAACAGCTGCCATTACTTTGGATGCTGGTGCCGCTTCCAACTTAACTACTTCAGCTGGTGATTTAACTTTAGCTGCCACTGCAGGTTCTGCCATCTTAAACGGTGGTGAAGCCGCTGCCGATGCAGTTCGTATTAATGCCAGTAATGCTGGTGGAGGTATCGACGCCGACGCCGGTACTGCAGGTATCACTTTCGATTCAACAGGTGCTTTATCTTTCGACGGTGTAGGTGCATCTAATTTCACAACTGCTTCCGGTGCCTTAACACTTTCTACTACAACAACTGGTGCAGTAAACGTAACAGCTGCCGACAACGTTAACTTAACTTCCGGTGCTGGTGACGATGTAACTATAGTTTCAGGTGACGACATTACCTTCGATGACGCCCAATTAGGTACAGCAATTCAACTTACTAACGCCGCAACCGCTTGGGCCGCTACTTTAGGTGGAGGTGGTATCGTGGATAACATCAACTCATTCACCACTACTAATGCTGGTGAAGGTGCAAGTAATGTTGGTATCAATGATGCCGGTTCGTATTTCACAGGTACTGAAGTTGAAGCTGCTTTGCAGGAATTAGGTGCGGTAACTGGAGCAAATGCGCCTAACAATGGAGTTCTATCTTTCTACCCTGAATTCCCGGATACAGTAATTTTCCCGGACGGTACAAATAACGTTGGTACATTACAGTCATTGTATGACGATACTAATGATCAACATTACTACGGTTGGACATCCAACAACGCGACTACTCAAGATATGGATTTACGTTTCAGATTCTCTCTTCCTGCCGATTTCTCCGATGTAAACGATTTCACTTACTCATTCAGAACAGGTACAACTACCGAAGCTGACAACGATGTTGAGTACAGAGTTTTCAATGCTACCAATGAAACAGCCGGTGATCCAACTTTGTGTGGATCTGATACTACCAATACCAGTGCCAATGCATGGACTGCTGGCACAATTACTGAAGCCACTTTGGAAACAGGATGTACTGGTGCTACAGCTTTAAATGCCGGTGACGTAATCGAAGTTGCTATCAAATTATTAGACAATTCCGGTGCGGGCGACTTCGCCAATGTTGGTATAGTAGCACTTGGCTACGATAACTAAGAGACGCATTGGTTAACTGTCAATAAAATTTTCTACAGTTAATTGTCTCAAAACTAGCAGATAGAAAACAAAATACGGCCGATCATCTGATCCGGCCGTATTTGAATTATCCCCCAATTGCTGCTAACATACTTGAACAATTTAATATGTAAAAAATACATGAAAAATACGCGCACCTCTCCGCTCTCTTTGGTCAAATTTTTAATCCAATCCAGTTTGCTGATTGGATTATTTTTTGCCACGAGTTCCATAGCTCAGGCCGCCACCATTACGGTCAACAGCTTAGCTACCACAGTAGCCAACGATAGCCAATGTACTCTGCCGGAAGCCATCACTTCCGCCAACAACAATTCCGCCGGTACAACCAATTGTACTGCCGGTTCTGGAGCAGACACTATCGTCTTTAGTGTTTCTGGTACTATTAACATCAGTGGAGCAAATCTAACTAATATTACTTCACCAATGACTATCAATGGTGGAAGCAATATCGTTATCGATGCAAACAATACCAACAATCGCCGTATTTTCAACCTGACTAGCGCTGCTAATCCCGTCACTATTCAAAACATCACTTTGCAGGAAGGTAGACAAAGCAATGGTGGATGTATCAACACCGCCGGTAATATTTCTTTAACAATCACCAACTCTACAATTTCTAATTGTACAGCAACCAGTGGAGGTGGAGCGATTTATTTTGGAGACAATACTAATCCATCTCTTACTCTTACCAATGTCAGTCTATTAAATAATACTGCTGCTGGTAATGGTGGAGCGATTTACGCTGACGATGGAACTGACATCACTGCAACCAATTTAACCGCCACTGGCAACTCTGCTCCCAGCGGTTCAGGTGCAGTAATTTATTACAATGCTTACGGAGTTAACGCTTCCAACGTAGTTATTACAGGTACTTCCAATATCTCTTTCAATGACGCCCCAGGTGGTGCAATTTACATCAGACATGACGATGGGCATTTAATTGCTGGTGTAACTTTCGAAGGAAATGAAGCTGGTGTTTCCGGCACAAGCAGTGGTAATGGTGCTGCTATCCAAACTTTAGGAAACGCTGACATTACTATTTCTAATAATAATTTCATTGAAAATTTCGCCTATTTATGGGGATCAGGTGGAGCTATCGAAATCAACAATGCCGTTAGCGCAATTATCGAAAACAATACTTTCGATGCTAATGAAAGTCCATATGGTGGAGCTATTCACGTCGGCCAAGGAAATGTGACTATTCGTAAAAATGCTTTCTTAAATAACGAAGCTTTCGATGAAGGAGGTGCACTCTATCTTAGTGAAAGTGGTGGACCAAAACCAGTTATTTCTATCACTAATAATACTTTCGATGGAAATATCGCCAACTCAGATGGAGGTGGAGTAATCCGTAATCGTGCCGGTATCGCCACTATTTACAACAACACTTTCACCAACAATAGTACTCCAGGCGCTGGTGCAGTAATTTTGGCGGACACTTTAAGTGAAACTTCTTTCGCCAATAATATTTTTGACGACAATTCTGGTTCTGCAACTTGTTCTGTCGGCTCACCAGTTTCTTGGACCAATCAAGGTGACAATTTCTTCGATTCAGCAACTGGATGTTCATCAGTAGGAAGTGACATCATTGCTTCTTCTGCCAACCTTGGCTCACTCGCTCTAAACAGCGGAACCACTTTAAACCGTTTGCCTAACACAGGCAGTCCGGTTATCGATGTTGCTAGCGCCACTTACGCTCCAGCCGACGATCAACGTGGAGTATCCAGACCTCAAGGATCTTCCGACGATATGGGTTCAGTAGAATTCGACGCCCCTGCGGACACAACTGCTCCAATTATTGCTCAAGTAACAGCCGTACCCTCCCCTACCAACGACTCAACTCCCAACTACACTTTTTCCTCCGACGAAGCTGGGACAATTACCTATGGTGGAGATTGTTCTTCAGCTACTACTTCCGCAACTGTTGGAAACAATACAGTCACTTTCAATTCCTTATCTGACGGCACACACAGTAATTGTACAGTTCGTGTAACCGACGCAGCTTCTAATCAAAGTAATTTATTAAATGTAAATTCCTTCACTATTGATACCGCTGCTCCAATTATTGCTCAAGTAACAGCAGTCCCAACCCCAACCGCTGACACAACTCCCGACTATACTTTCTCCTCCACTGAAGTTGGAACAATTACTTACGGCGGTTCATGTTCATCAGCAACAACTTCCGCAACAGTAGGAAACAACACTGTAACTTTCAACACTTTATCTGCCGGCACTTACGCCAACTGTACTATCAAAGTTACAGGCACAGATATGAATGACAGTAATACTTTGAACATCCCAAGTTTCACTATCGACACAATTTCTCCAAATCTAACTGCCATCGTTCGCGCTTCTGCCAATCCTTCCAGCGCCAGCACAGTTGATTTCACAGTAACTTTCTCTGAAAGCGTAACTGGAGTTGATGTTGCAGATTTCGTTCTTCACACTAGCGGTACAGTTTCAGCAAATATTAATTCTGTAACTGCCGGTCCAGGTGTTTATAACGTTAATGTTAACAGCATCACTGGTAGCGGAACTTTGCGTTTGGATCTTGCTGACACAACCAGCATTCAAGATATTGCCGGAAATCTTTTGGACAATCTTCAGGCTTACATCATCCAATAATTCCAGCGAAAACAAAGGGCTCTCTTAGCCACGAAACCTCTGAGCTAACTGTCAACAAAGATTTCAACGGTTAAATGCACAGAAAATCTTTATAGCAAAGCAAAAACGGCCGATCATCTGATCCGGCCGTTTTTGAAATACAAGACATTTGCTGTTAATATACTTAGACAAATTAATCTGCAAAATAAAACATTTGTCATGAACATTCTGCGCAATTCCCTTTCATCCCCATTCAAATTATTAATCCAGTCAGGCTTCCTGATTGGATTATTTTTTGCCACCACTTTAACCGCTCAAGCCGCCACCATCACGGCGAACAGTTTACTGACAACCGTAGCCAATGATGCGATATGTACACTGCCGGAAGCAATCACTTCGGCAAATAACAACGCAGCTGGCACGACCAATTGTACCGCTGGTTCGGGAGCAGATATTATCAACTTCAGCGTTTCTGGTACAATTGACATCAGTGGGGCAAATCTAACTCAATTAACTTCACCAATCACCATTGATGGTGGAAGCAATATTACTATTGATGCTAATAATACTGCTTCTCGCCGCATTTTTGATCTTTCCAGTGCTGCCACTCCCGTTGCCATTCAAAACATTACTCTGCGCGAAGGTAATCAAACTAGTGGTGGATGTATTACTACTGCCGGAAATATTTCTCTAACTATAACCAATTCCACGATTTCTAATTGTACCGCTTCTAGTGATGGAGGCGCAATTTTCTTCGGTGATAATACTAATCCTTCTTTAATCCTTACCAATGTTAGTCTTTTAAACAATACTTCTACTGGTGGTGAAGGTGGAGCTGTTTTCGGTGACGATGGGACTGATATCACTGCAACAAATTTAATTGCTACGGGTAACTCTGCTCCTACTGGTTCTGGAGCGGTAATTTACTACAATGCTTATCAAGCCAACGCCTCCAATGTGACAATTACAGGTGCTTCCAACATTTCTAATAATTCTGCACCTGGAGGTGCCATTTCTATTCGAGCCGATGATGGGCATTTAATTTCCGGAGTTACTTTTAATGCAAATATTGGTGGTGTTCCAGCAGTCACTGCTGGTAATGGTGGGGCTATTCAAACCTTGGGTGTCGCCGATATTACTATCTCCAATAATACTTTTACCAACAATATTACATACAATTTTGGTTCAGGCGGTGCCATCGAAATTGGGGACGCAGCTAATGCTATTATTGAAAATAACACTTTTACTACTAATGAAAGTGATTACGGGGGAGCGATCCACGTAGCCGAAGGAACTGTGGCTATTCGTAAAAATGCCTTTCTTGGTAATGAAGCAGTTGATGAAGGTGGCGCAATTTATTTGAGTGAATCGGGTGGAGGTGGACCAGATGTTTCTATTCAAAATAACACTTTCGATTCCAATATCGCGAATAGTGATGGAGGTGGAGCTATTCGTAATCGTTTTGGTAATGCTCAAATTTATAATAATACTTTCACTAATAATAGTACTCCTGGAAGTGGAGCAGTTTTATTAGTTGATAGTGGTAGTCAAACTGTTTTCGCCAATAATATTTTTGATGACAATACTGGTACAGGAACTTGTTCCGTAAATGCACCGGTATCATTTACAAATCAAGGTAATAACTTTTTTGATTCCTCAACAGGTTGTTCACCTCAAGGTTCTGATATCACTGCAGCATCTGCAGATCTAGGTGCACTTGCCTTAAACAGTGGAACAACTCTCAATCGTTTACCTAATGGAGGAAGTCCGGTAATCGACGCCGCCAGCGCCACCTACGCCCCCGCCGACGATCAACGTAGCGTAGCCAGACCTTTTGGAGTAGCCGATGATATTGGTTCAGTAGAAAACGACACGCCCGCCGATTCCGACGGTCCAATTATAACTTTCACCAATGATGTTGCCGCCGGCCCAGTTGGCTCCGACACAGTAACCGTCACCGCCACCGACATCAGTGGAGTATCCGATTTACAATACAAACTCCAAGCCGGCGCAGTCTGTAACGCCGGAAGTTACGGCGCATTAACCGGAACACCTTTTACTACTGGTGATAACATTATTATTCAAACCACCGAAGCCAACAACGGCCTTTATGTTTGTGTGTACGCCGAAGACAGTTTAGCTAACAGCAGCTATCAAGGCTCTGCAAATGATTTCAATATCGACGCAACCGACCCAGTCATCGCCGAAGTAACTCCGGTCCCCTCACCTACCAATGACACCACTCCCAATTATACTTTCTCATCAACTGAAGCTGGCACAATTTCTTACGGCGGCGATTGTTCATCAGCAACCACAGCGGGCAGCTCAGGAAACAACACTGTAACTTTCAACGCTCTAGCCGCAGGCCCTCACACTAATTGTACAGTTACAGTTACCGACACAGCTGGGAACGCCAGTAATATTTTAGATGTAAATGATTTCACCATCGACACCACCGCCCCAACCGTCAACTCAATCAACCGCGTTTCTGCTGCTACAACCAATACCGATTCAGTTGATTTCACAGTTACTTTTACTGAAAATGTCACGGGAGTAAATGCCGCCGATTTCAATCTCACCACCACCGGCAGTTCTGCAGGATCTGTAAATTCTGTCAGCGGTGGACCAATGGTATACACTGTAAATGTCAATTTAATCACCGGTGATGGAACTATTCGTTTAGATGTTATTGATGATGATAGCATTTTGGATTCAGCAGGAAATCCATTGGGCGGAGCAGGCGCAGGCAATGGTAATTACACCAGCGGTCAAACCTACACCATTGATAATACAGCTTCATCTATTGCTGAAGTAACGCCAGTCCCAACCCCAACCAACGATACAACTCCCAACTACACTTTCTCTTCCACTCAAGCAGGTACAATTTCTTACGGCGGCGATTGCTCCTCAGCAACCACAGCGGCCAGTTCAGGAAATAATACAGTAACCTTCAACGCACTTGCTCCCGGCGCTCACACTAACTGTACAGTCACAGTCACCGACCCAGCCGGCAACGCCAGCAATATTTTAGACGTAAGTGATTTCACAATAGATACAACTGCACCAGTTATAGCCGAGGTAACCCCAGTCCCAACCCCAACCAATGACACCACTCCAAACTACACATTCTCCTCAACAGAGGCGGGTACAATTTCTTATGGCGGAGATTGTTCTTCGGTAACAACAGCGGGCAGTTCAGGAAATAATACAGTAACTTTCAGCGCTCTCGCTCCTGGTGCACACACTAATTGTACAGTTACAGTTACCGACACAGCCGGAAACGCTAGCAATATTTTAGATGTAAGCGATTTCACAATAGATACAACCGCACCAGTTCTAGCTGAAGTAACTCCAGTAACAACCCCAACCGCAGATCCAACTCCCAACTACACTTTCTCTTCCACCGAAGCCGGAAATATTTCCTACGGTGGCGATTGTTCTTCAGCAACCACATTAGCTAGCAGTGGCAACAACACCATCACTTTTAATACGCTGACCGATGGAGCCCACACCAACTGTACAATTATTGTGACTGACCCAGCCGGCAATGCCAGCAATATTTTAGATGTTTCAGATTTCACCGTTGATGCAAATTCACCAACTCTAGCCGAAGTAACTCCAGTTCCATCGCCAGACAATGACACCACTCCAAGTTACACTTTCAGTTCAACTGAAGCCGGCGATATTTCCTACGGCGGAGATTGTTCATCTGTAACTGTGCTAGCCAGCATAGGAAACAACACCATCACTTTCGACGCTCTTGCTGACGGAACTTACACCAATTGTACAATCACCGTCACCGACGCTGGACTAAATGATAGCAATATTTTAGACGTAAGTGATTTCACCATCGACACCGCTGCCCCAACCGTCGCCGAAGTAACTCCAGTTTCCACTCCCACTGACGACACCACTCCAAATTACACTTTCAGCTCAACTGAAAATGCTACCATCACTTATGGCGGAAGTTGTTCATCAGCCACTAATTCCGCAACAGCCGGAAATAATATCATCGCCTTTAATACTTTAGCAGCCGGTACATACACCAACTGCACGATCACTGTCACCGACGCAGCCGGAAATGCAAGTAATCTACTAGCAGTTTCCAGTTTAACAATCACTAGTCCTTCCACTGGTGGAGGCGGAGGAGGAGGTGGTGGAGCCGGCGGAAGTTTCGGGCAGTCTTCTTCCAGCGGAGGTGGTTCAAGCTCCAGCAACTGTACAACAATTTCTTGTATCACCGACCAAGCTGAACAAGAGCCAAGCAGCCCAGAGCAGCCAAATCAACCAGAACCAACCCCAGCTGAAATCCTAGGTTGTACTCGCCCTGCCAACACTTCTAACTTCAACGACATCTCTTCTCATTGGGCAAAACAATATATCGAAAATCTCTATTCCAACTGTATTGTTGATGGCAAAACTTCTTTAATATTCGCGCCAGATCAGCAAGTAACTCGTGCTGAAATTACCAAAATGGTTTTCAATAATTTTATTGATAAATTAGAGCAAACTTCCAACACGTCCCTCCCCTTCACCGACCTTGATCAATCAGCTTGGTATATTGGATACTTACAAAAAGCTTTCAACAATAATTTGATCAGTGGTTACATGGACAACACTTTCAAACCAAATGCTCCCATCACTCGTGCCGAAGCATTGAAAATAATCTTACTTGGAGCTCAAGAAAATATTATCAACGAAGATAATATTGAATTCCAAGACATTGCCAGCTCCGCTTGGTATTACAATTATATTTCCACAGCAATCAACCTCGGCATCATTCAGGGTTACGAAGTAAACGGCCAAAAAGTTTTCCAACCCGATAGCCCAATCACCCGCGCCGAAGTTTCCAAACTCCTAACGTTACTACAATAAGAAAATCTCACTTAAAGCCTTGCCTCACCGCAAGGCTTTTTTGTTGAACTCGCTCATTAATAAGTGTAAATTAAAGAAAACTAGAACAACTGTTCATATGAATAAAAAATCAACTCCCCTCCCTCGCCTCATCTTAACCGAGCCACTAGCAAATCTAATGCGCCCTCGCACCCTGGAAGAATTTTTCGGCCAGGAAGATTTAATGGGCAAAGGAAAAACTCTCCAAAAATTAATTGAAAGCGATCAAATTCACTCCATGATTTTTTTCGGTCCGCCCGGTGTGGGCAAAACTACTCTTGCCCAAATTATCGCCGAAAAAACTGAATCAAAATTCGTCACAGTCAGCGCCGTTACTGCAGGTGTTCCTGAACTTCGCAAAATTATTGAAGAAGCCGACGCCATGAAACGTCTTGGTACAAACACAATTTTATTCGTCGATGAAATCCATCGCTTCAATAAATCTCAACAAGATTTTCTCCTCCCCCACACCGAACGCGGCACCATTACTTTAATAGGAGCCACAACCGAAAACCCTTCCTTCGAAGTTAATTCCGCCCTACTTTCTCGCTCTCAAGTTTTCGTTTTCAAAGCTCTCACCGACGAAGCTTTAGAAAAAATTATTCTGCGTGCTCTAAAAAAAGTTGAAGAAATTCACGAAAAAAATGGCCAGTCAGTAAAATTAAAAATCAATCAAGACGCCACCGAATACCTAATCGGTTTTGCTAACGGCGATGCCCGCAACCTTCTCAACACTCTCGAAATAGTTTTAAAAGTTTCCGAACAATGGCCCCTCACCCAGGAAGAATTAATCAGAATTCTCCAAAAAAAATCCCTCCGCTACGATAAAAAAGGCGAAGAACATTATAATATCATTTCCGCTCTCCATAAATCCATGCGCGACTCCGACCCCGACGGCGCCCTCTACTGGATGATGCGCATGATCGAAGGCGGCGAAGATCCCCTCTACATCGCCCGCCGACTAATCAAATTCGCCTCCGAAGACATTGGCATGGCCGACCCCCACGCCCTCCTCATCGCTATCGCCGCCAAAGACGCCTGCCACTTTAACGGATTGCCCGACTGTGTCGACAACCTTGCCCAAGCAGTTGTCCATCTTTCCGTCGCCCCAAAAAGCAATTCTCTCTACATGGCCGTAAAACAAATCCGCGAAGTAATCAAAAAAACCGGCAACCTCGAAGTCCCCCTCCACATCCGCAACGCCCCCACTAAATTGATGAAAGAATGGGGTTACGGCAAAGGCTATCAATACGCCCACAATTTCGAAAATGCCAAAGTAGATCAACAACATTTACCTGATCAACTCATCGGTCAAAAATTTTACCAACCAACTGATCATGGTTTAGAAGCAAAGATCAAACAAAAGCAAGATTCCCAAATTTAAAAATGCGCCCTAATTGACAATTTATAAAATTGTAATATAGTAACAAGGTCAATCAATCTGCCATTTCGGCTTATTGATAAGATATTTGAAAGAGAGGCTCACATGTACGCTATCGATCCGATCGGCGAGTTCAAGCGCGCTTTGAGCGAGTCGGTCAGAAATGGCCTCACCACTTCCAGGGAATTCCTCAGCAAGGTGAAGGGCATCCCCGGCGAGATGATCCACATCCTGCTGGCCGACCAGCAGACCGCCAACAACCTGCGCTGGCGCACCCAGCAAAACACCCAGAAAACCACTCGCTCCGAAAAGTGGGATGCTCAACTCCAGCTCTTCAGCTTGAAACAAATGCTTCGCCGAGGAGACGTCTCCGCTTTCCGAAAGCGCCTCGGCGACTTCGGTTGGCAGCAACCGGAAGACCTCGCTCTGCTGGTCGGCCGCAGCCAAGGACAAATCCTTTCCAGCCATCAACTCAAAAAGAGCGATTGGTGGGGCTGGTATTTGGTCCACGTCTACGATCTCGCTCGCCGGCATCAGAACGTCGCTCAATGGAACGAGCTGCTCCGCTACCTCGAACGCTACATCAAAACCTCTCGAAAAAAGTGACATGAAGTTGCCATGGCAGCTATCCTGTCCAAAACCAAAACTCCCCCGCACTCAAAGCTGTCGGGGGAGTTCAACTTATTCAAATTAAAATTTATTGAATACTCTTCCCAGCTTTTCTCACCACCCCACCCGCTCTCCACAAAGCTTTCGGAATTGTAAACCAACCTCTTTTATAATTCTTTTTCAAATATTTTTTCACTGACCAATTACAAGCTTTTTCAATTTTTTCCAAAGTTTCCAAAAACACCATCGCCCCAACTATCACCGGTAAACGTGAGCGAGAAGGAATTAAATGCGCATTATCAAAAGCATAATAATAAGCCGATTTCGCTCTATCAATTTGAAACCGCATTAATTCCAAAAATTTATTATTAATATCTCTACTGGCGCGCTTTTCCAAAACCGCCCCCACATCCTCCTCAGTCAATGTAAACAACCGAAGATCTTCCGTAGGAATATACAATCTTCCGCGCGCCCAATCCCCCGCCACATCACGCAAAATATTCGTCAACTGAATCCCTTCCGCCAATTTCACCGCCGGCTGCTCACCTTTTTCATCCCCACCCACCACTCTATTAATCATCAGTCCTAATACTCCCGCATTCCCATAAAGATATTTTTCCAACTCCGCCGTAGTAGCAAAACGCTTTTCAAAAACTCTCATTCTCATTGATTGAAAAAATGCTTCCAACCAACTTTTCTCAAATTTCAAATCTTTCGCCAACACCAAAAAATTATCAAAAATAACATCAGTCATTTCGGCAATTTTACTTTTCCCCATCTCATTCATTTTATTTTTGAAATCCTCTTTTTGTTCAGGCGTCATTTGCTCATCCCATTGCGCCTCCAAACTTTTCATCATTTCATCCAGAGCTTTCCCAATTTCCAACTCCACCCTCTCCCCACTCAATAATTTTTTCCCACTCCCCACCAACTCATTCGGCAACATCCAAAACGCTTTCAAAACTTTCGCCTTATCACGCGTTTCCTTGTCCAACATTTTTAAAGACTGATCAAATCCCCCACTCACCACCGTCTGCACATGCTGAGAAAACTGATCAATTAATTTTTGCGAATTAAACATGAATTTAAAATAATTATTTGAGCAAATATAAATTATTTTCTAAAAATAACCAAATCCAACGCACACAGTGAAGGCGGGGCAGTTCTTTGGTAAGAACCGCCACATCGCCAATCAGATTGTTCAAGTCGCAGTCAGCGCACCAGCCACTTGGCCAGCTTCTCCTCCTGCTCGGTCTTCGGGTCGATGTAGTTGAGCGAGTACGACAGCTGCAACTGCGCCATCACCTCGATCTCCTTCTCCCCCAACGAGTTCTTGAAGGGAGAGTGGAAGTGAATCACCAGCAGATGATACATGTGTCCCGTCGGCTGCATCTTCCCCTGCTCGTCCCTGATACCGGCGAAGCGACACACCGTCTCTTCGCCGAATCGTCCCAGGATGATCATGCTGGAAGATGTCACCTCCAGCTCGCTCAGCGCCTCGGCCTTCATGCCACCGTCCGGGTAGTAGAAGAAGCTCGAGCATTCGGCTCCCTCACCCGGACCCTTCAGAACATGCATGCCGCTCCTGCCGATCAGCAGCGGCCGACGAAAGCGAAAATGCAAGCCTGGGGTCAGCGTGATGATACGCTCGGACTTACCCAACTGCTCCGTTTGATTTTCCACAATTCCTCCTGAATCAATCTGTTTTCTAAGTTCGCTGCAAAACATAAGCCTAAGCCTCAAAATCGGCTTCCCACTTCATTTTTCAGACCGGCTGATTATATCAGTATACATTTTAAAATCAAGTCAATGGAATCTATTCAAATTTCAGCAAACAATAGCTTCCTTAAGCCCTCTATTCTTCCCCAGCTCACCCAAAAATGCTATAATATTTAGATTAATTAAAGCCAAATTATGGCCGCCTCTGAACAACAATCAGAAAAGCTCAATACCACCACCGACCCAGCGCGTATTGAAAAAGCAAGAAAGTTGCTCAATTCCGCCGCTGATTTGTATGTAGAAGATTCTGATCAAGAAAAAAAACGTGAGGAAATTTTAGATCAAAGTCGCAGCTCTCGTCAGGAAGTAAAATCAGAAATCACTAGTAATTCTACCGAAAAAATTTCCGCAACTCTCGATCAATTTCTTGCCCTCGATCAAGAATCCCAATTGCAATCCATTTCCGGTTTAAAAAATGCTGATTTAAAAATCAACACAGCTTTTTCCTGTGATTTTAAAGGCAACTCCCCGCTGGAAAAAGCGGTCGGCCTATCCATGATTATGCCCATCGACATTCGCGCCGTAAAAGTAAATGGCGAACAAGGTTTCCGTCATGGATCTCTCGGGAATTTTTACACCGAGTCCGGACAATATTTAAAAATCCTTAGCGGCGATCAAGTAGAAATTTCGGAAGTCACAACCGCCGAACAAAATAAACAATTACGTCAGGAAAAAATCACCAAAGTTTCCGAATTCGGCAGACTTTTAATCAAAGTAGATTTGCCCGATGATGAGAAAAAATTAATTGTCGAAACTGCCGCCAATTATGATTTAGACCCGCGTCTTTTCCTAGCTATCAAACAAACATTTCCTAATGCCTTCGGTCATGACACAGCCGGAACTTCCGCCACCGAAATTAAAATTTCCGGAAAATATTTACAATCAGCTTTAATAAAATTTTCCAAAGAAAACCCAGGGGCATCAATCAATCAACCCTACTCCCCCGAAGCTGTCGCTTACATGATCAATCATTACAGTTTATTCGCCAACGAAACTCCTCAAAACCAAACTCAACTCCCCGATCTTTTAAATAATTACGGACGTTTAATTGGAAAAGTTCTCAAAACCCCAGACAACATTGTCATATCAAATTCCTCTTCAACTATTCCAGCAACATTTTCCACCTCCCCAACTTTATCAAAATCATCTCCAGAAAAATCCTACGACGCCTCGCCAAAATTCAGTAATTCCAATTTACAATTAGATTACTCGACCGCCCAACTACCCGCTGATCAAATTTCTAATCGCCCCATAAAAAAATTCGAATTAATTCGCCAAGACCACTCAGAAAATCTTTCCAAATTAAAAATTTTAGAAAAAATCCGCCCAGCCCTAGAAAAATTCCGTCAAAAAGTTTTGGCCAATCGCGCCCGCTACGAACAAGTCGCCGCTCAAACCGGCGTACCCTGGAAATTAATCGCCGCTTTACATAATCGTGAATCGGGCATGCAATTCGACACATATTTGCATAATGGCCAAAAACTCGGCAAACCAACTACGGCCGTCCCCGTCGGAAAACTCTTCTACGATTGGGAAACCGCCGCCATCGACGCCCTTCAGACCAAACGCAATAGTATCAGCCAAAACAGCGATTTAGCCGATCAATTAGCCTATGCCGAAAGCTACAACGGCCTCGGCTACCGCCGCCCAAATTTCGGCCCTTCCGGCTACGTCTACGCCGGAACCAATATCTATCAGGGCGGAAAATACGTCAAAGACGGTGTTTATGACCCCAATCATTATGACCAACAGCTAGGCGTCGCCGCCATGTTAATGGCTTTAAATAAAGATTAAACAAGATTTTAGCCACGAATATTTTATCATAATAATATCCTTGCTTTTTTTATAAAATATTTTATAATTGCAATCTTAAGCTATTAATTTGGGGCGAGCTCTGCTCAGCCTCACGTTATAGCTTCGGTCAGTTGACAATTAGGTAAGGTAAGCTTAAAGAAACGGCTTGACTCTTAAATAAGAAAACAACTCCCCTCCACGAGGACAAAGCATGATCGACCACTTTTTTCTCAACCCCGAAAAGCGGGAAGATGACCGTATGATCGGCGTCGAGCTGACCCATTGCGATCGCTGCCTGGTGGCAGTATATCGCCATGGTGGCAGCCCGGTACGCCAGTGGCAAGAGTGCAGAAGTGAAGTCGAGATCTGCCAGATGTTGCAGTTCAACGGCTGCCAGGAACCCCTGGTGCTGCTGGCTAGCATCCGGCAGTTTGCTCGAGAGCATGGAGTGCAGTTCGAAGAGCTCCCGCTCGACTTCATGATCAATCTGCAGGCGGATCAAGCCGTACAAGAAGACGGCGATCGCACCACCTACTGCCCCGAGGCCTGAAGAAGATGACCATTCGACAGGGAAATCCCCAACGACTACAAGTCACCTTCGGCTTCAGGCACGAGCTCGTCCTCATCCCAGAGGACAAGCTCGATCGGCGGACCCTGCACATGCGCATGATGCCAGAGAACAAGTTGCTCGAAATGCAGATCGTCACTCCCTCGCGGGACGGCGTCGGCACCGAGAACTGGACTCCCATCCTCTCGGACCAGGATCTGTACAATTTCCTGGCTGGACTGAGCAAGCTGGTTTCAGAGCAGCGGCTCATCACCCTGGCCGTGGAGGTCGAGCATCAGCTACACAAGTGGAAGTTCAAGCATCAGCCTTTCAGCGTCAGCCCGCCCCTTCGCGCGGTGAGCTGATCGGTCACAACCAACTTCGTTCCGTGCTTTTCACAAGTCAAGATCCGGAGATACCATGAATCCTAAGCCCCTCGCTCCCCTCGCTCCGGTCCTGACTCTCGTCATGCCGGAACCTGGTGTACAGCAGTATTTCGAAAACGGCGACAAGATGTTCATCGTAGAAGTGACCCTTCGTGACAGCCACTCGATCAACGTCAAGCGCAACCCGAAGGGCGCCACTGGCGACACCCACGTCTACACCGACCTCAACCTCTTCTTCGCCAGCCTGGAGGAAGAAGGCTTCCCCGAGGCAGAAGTCAACCGCTTCAAGGACAGCGTTCGGACGTACCTATGTGGCAAGGGATGTTACATGACCGGCCTGACGCGCTCCATCCCGCCGCCCGCCTAAACTCTCCCGCTACCAACCTTACTTAAAAAACAACTGAAACCCATGACCTCGATCCTAGCTCCAGCATCCGCTGTGAGAATGGATCGAGGTCTTCGCTTGCTTAAAAATAATACTTTTAAGCAAAAAGCTTATGATATGTTATAAATTAGAAGGCTCTTAAAATTGATTTATGTTCGATCCATCCACCGATCACCCCAAACAGTCTCCCGAAACTCCCTCTTCCAATGAGCAGGAGCTTTCGAAGTATGAGCAATCCCGTCAGGAATTGGATTCCAAGCAGAAAACCGAAACGGAACAAGTAGGCAAGACTTTAGCCAAAAATAAATCCGAAACCGTCAGCACTGCCGCCAGCGCTCGCGCTGATTTATTGGCCTCAATGCCCTTAGCCCCTACTCCAGAAACTCCCGCCCCAGCAGCATCTCCCAACTCCACAAATAAAAAATCATTCGGCGATCAAATCAAAGAATTTTTCGGCAAATTCACCGCCGGCCTTGGCCCAATTGGCGAAAAAATTTCTTCCTTTTTCAAAAATATTTTTAATAAAAACTCCACTTCTCCCGCTACAGGTCTAGAAAGCGCAAACTCTACAAATACCACACTAGATAATAAACCCGCCGCCACACTTCCTCCATCACCGTCCAATCAATTAGAAAAAACCAATTTGGATTTAGCCAATGATGGAACTCAAGGTTTAAATGGCGAAGCTTTGTTGAATAATGAAAAATTCAAAGCCCGAACAGAACAAATTGCCACAAAACTTGGTTGTTCCTTGGATGATTTATATGCAATTTTCAAAATGGAATCCGGCGCCAATCCACAAGCTGTTAATCCTGTTTCTAAAGCAACCGGCTTAATTCAATGGATGCCAAAATACGCTCCACAATTTGGTACAACAACTGCTGAATTAGCTAAAATGACCGGCTTACAGCAATTAGATTATGTAGAAAAGTTTTTTTCCAGATACTTTGGCAAGCTACATACTTTCGCCGATTTATATCGCGCAGTATTTTGGCCAGCAGCAATCGGAAAAGGCCCAGATTATATTTTCCAAACTTCTGCTCAATCTGCAGAATTAATAGCTAAACAAAACCCAGGAATCGCCAAAGCCGCCGGCCGCCCCGACGGCTTCATCGACAATGCCGGCTTCGAAAAATACGCCAACAAATTCGCCCCAAAAAACCAAAAAATCGCCTAGCCTAAATCCCCTTCCCTATCATACCTGTAATAACAAAACAGCCTTCCCAAATCGAAGTAGAAATTTCTTTTTCCAAAAAATAAAAAGTAAAAAAGGCCAACCGATTTATACGGTAAGCCTTTTTTGGAAAAAGAAATTTCTACTTCGATTTGCGGATCAAACTAATTTGTTATTACAGGTATGATCAAAGGTTGTCTGTCAATTTTACCAACCACAAATTGATCCACACTTTCTCGAATATGAATCTTCGCTTCTTCATTATTGAAGTTCGGATTATTCTTAGCAAAATTTCTATAAGCATCAACTGCTCTATGACAAATTCCATTAATAATTTCCTGCGATTCCTCCATATAAACAAATCCACGTGACTCAACTTTAATATCACCAATCATCGCCTTAGTTTTAGGATCAATTCTAAACATCAAGACAATCAGCCCATTCTCAGCCAAAATTTGTCTATCCATCATAACTTGTGAACCAATATCGCCTCCACCCAAACCATCAACTAAAATATAATTAGTCTGAACTTTTTCACCAGTGATTTTCACTTCACCATTTTTCATTTCCAATACATCACCATTTTCCACCATCATCATTCTGTCTCTAGCAAAACTCAATTCATCAATCATCACTTCTCCATGAATTTTTCTCATAAAATATTCTCCATGCACCGGCATAAAATATCTTGGTCTAACCAAAGTAAACATTAATTTCAAATCTTCCTGTGATCCATGTCCCGAAGCATGCACATCCATAATATGATTATTGATAATGCGTGCACCAAGTCTGGTTAAATTATTAACCACACGAACCACCGCCATTTCATTTCCCGGAATCGGCGATGAACTCAAAACCACCGTATCACCAGGCCCAATTTTCACCTGCGCATGCTCATTTAAAGCCATACGAGATAAAGCAGCCACTGGTTCACCTTGCGAACCAGTAGTTAAAATAATTGTTTTTTCCGGCGGATGTTTTTTCGATCTTTTAATATCACTAATCAATCCTTGCGGATATTTTAAGTAACCAAGTTCAGCTGCCATCACCGAATTATCAACTAAACTTCTTCCACTCAAAAATATTTTTCTACCATGTTTTACAGCAGCATCAATAATTTGTTGAATACGTCCAATCTGTGAAGAGAACGAAGCAATAATAATTCTACCGTCTGTATCTTTAATAATTTTATCCAATGTTCTACCGATTTTCTGTTCCGAAACCGTATAACCAGGTTTCATAGCATTAGTAGAATCCGACATCATCAACGTTACATTCTTATCAGCAAACGCCGCAATTTTAGAAAATTCAGGAGGCATTTGCGCACCCGCTGGACTCAAATCAATTTTGAAATCCCCAGTATGCACCACACTTCCCGCTGGTGTTTCAATAAACAAACCACAGGAATCTGGAATAGAATGCGTTACACGGAAAAACGAAACTTTCATTTTTCCAAAATACAAAGTTTCACTGTAATCCAATGTTTGCAAAGTAGCTTGATTGGTCAGTCCATGTTCATCCAATTGTTTTTTAATCAAACCCATAGTCAATTTCCCCGCAAAGATTGGCGGAAAATTAAGCTTAGGTAAAAGAAAGGCAATCCCACCAATATGATCCAAATGACCATGGGTGATGACAATACCCTTAATTTTGTGAATTTTATCTTTCAGATAATTAATATCTGGAATCACATAATCCACACCCAACATATCTGCTTCCGGAAATTGAAAACCCAAATCAATTAAGAAAATTGAATCTTCATATTCCATCACCATAGTATTTTTTCCAACTTCATCCAAACCACCAATTGGAATAATTCTAAGTTTCCCACGAGGATCGCTCACAGCCATTTTATAGCCGGCATCCATCGCTCTACTTAAAGAACTTTGAAATCTATGTCTCTGATTAAAGTTACCAGCAAAATTCGCATTGTCATTTTTATGACGATTGCGGAATTTCTTTCTATTTTTATTCTTGTTCAAAGACAACCCTCCTGGGCCATTAGCTGGCTTGTTAGGTTGTTGTTTTGCTTGCGAATTTCCTGTTTTATCAAAACCTTGTGTCCGTGAATCCGGTCCACCTGGTAAGAAATTTTCTTGATTGTATTGAGAAGCTTGTTGATTTGGTTTGGCTTTTTGCAAACCGGCGGAACTAGAAACATTTTGCCCCTGATTAGCTGGTTTACTAACATTAGCTTGTGGATTTTCTGTCTTCCCAATATTTAATGTTTGTTTCAGCCACTGGTCCAAAATATCTAATTTCTTCCCCCGCTCTTCTTTTCTGTTATCGTCCATAAATGAGTTTATATAATAATTTTTCTTCAAGTTGTAAAAGAACTTTCCGGTTTTTTAAGTGCCCGAAATACACATATTTAATATATTCTATCACATCCCACGGATTTTCCCAAAGTTGTTTATAAATTAAATAAAGACGGCAGAGATTCTTACGAACCCTCACGCCGTCTTGTTGGCCTGATTGGCCAGGAGACCTCACCGAGCATAGCTCAGCTTATTCATCCCATCGATTGTTCTGTTGGACCACAATCGCTTCAAGCGATCACAACTCCAACTCTTCCAGCTCCACGTAGCGAACGTAGTCCGGCTTCGTCAGACTGAAGAAGCCATCCACGCTTCCCACGAAGCGCTTCTTGTCCTTGTTGAAGATCGTGCGCAGATGCATGATCTTGCCGTCCACCTGGAAGGACCCATCCGGATTGAAGCCATAAGGCTTCTTTTCATCTACCAGTCTGGTCAAGCTGGCTCTCAACGGCGGCTCTACCTCATTGCAGAGGACGCCGGTCAGCTTCTCCAGAGGGTAGAATACCTCTCCGTTGTCCCAGTCGAGACCCTTCTTCTTCCTGCGGAAGACCAAGTTGTTCGGCAGATCCAAACCGTAGGTCGGCTCGGGTCGCATCAGCGGCTCTCCGTACTGGCCGCTTTGCATCTGGTAAAACCGCCGCGGCAGCTCCTGCCCTGCTTCGCTGGGTTTCCCCAGGTTGACCATCTCGTAGGCCTCGATGGTGACGGGCTCGCCGTTCATGTCGAGCACCTTCCCCTCCGGCAGCTTCACGCAAAACGCCCACTGCCCGCAGACAAACACCTTCTTGAATCCATTATCCATGACAGTCTCCTCGCGTTTAATTTGCAGACACTTCTGCAGACCCCAAGCCAAATCTCAGGTTAAAAATCTCATAAATATAAGAACTTTAACCTGAAATTTAGCAATTTTAAAAGAACAAGGCGAAATTCTACAATATAATTGTAAATAGCGCAAGTACTTATTCTAAGCACCTTTTTTAATCCAACTCTGCATAAAGCCTAAATCTCTTCAACAATTCCCCCGCCTCCGCCTTCACATTATCCCGCACCGCCGCATCCAAAGTATACT
>JBOFLO010000040.1:0-5148 GCA_051657905.1 Candidatus Altimarinota bacterium
CAATTAATCGCCAACGAAATGAAAATCACCATCATCCAAATCGGCAAAACTAAACACAATTTCGTTCAGGAAGCTGAGCAGGAATATTTAAAGCGTCTTCAACCTCAGTCAAAAATCGAAATAATTACCTTAAAAGAGAGCCCCGCCTTTGAACACTCCTCCTCCCCATCCGGCCGTCAAAAAGCCAAAAATGAAGAGGCCGAAGCCATTCTTAAAAATCTCAGACCAAGTAGCAAAATCATCGCCCTGGATGAACGCGGCAAGCAATTCACTTCTCCGGATTTCGCTAAACAAATCGAGAAATTCCGTGATTTTGAAGGAGCGGATATAACTTTTATTATTGGCGGCCCGTTTGGACTTGATCAAAGCGTTCTAGATCAGGCTGCAATTGTCTTAAGTTTCAGTAAATTTACTTTTACTCATGAAATGATTCGTATGCTATTATTGGAGCAGCTTTATCGAGCCTTCAGCATACTCCAAAACAAAACTTATCATTATTAAAAAGCGCGCTTTCCGCCGCCCAATATGAATAATTATTTCTTTAAATTCTTTTTACCTTTTTTCTTTGTCGGAGCAGTTCTTACCTATATCGCTTTGGGAATTTTAGAGAATGAGCAGATTTTACAAACCGATTCTCTGCAAAATCTCGACAATCGTTCCGATGCAATTTCCAAGCAAGATCACCTGGAAATCAAAGATTTTTACCAAACTGAAAGAACGGTAAAAACTGTTTTTCTTAGCCAAATAAAATCCGACACGCCCGAGTCTGATCAGGTGAATTTAGAAACCGCCGCTCAGACAATTTTCCAAAACCTCCAAAAAGATCAAAAATTTTCCAATATCATCGTAATTTTCGATCCAGCTTTCCCACTCAGCCAAACTGATCCATTCTATGCTCAGAATTTAAAAATTTTCCCAAACTCTTCCTATCGTGCAATTCATCCAACTGCTCTTCAAACCGAAACGGATATTTATAATCAAATCCAACCATATTTTTCCTCTGAATCGCTAATAATTCTCCACACATATCAAAATGCCTTGCCTGAGGATCCGCAGCTATTGGAAATTTATCAAAATCATCTCAAAAACGCTTTCGACAATTTCACCAAAAAGAATTTAACCGATTTGCCTTTCTCCAATCGCGAGGGCCTAAAAGCTGTTTATCAAGTTAATAAAGAAGCTGATAATTTAAGAATTTTGCCGGCCCTACAAAACCCTCAACAAAACTTCCAATTCCGCTATTTAACCAAAGGTCCGCGCCATCAAAGCCAAATAGCTTCCCTTACTTTTTTCGGCGATATTATGTTGGGGCGCTATGTTCGTACTTTAATGGATAACAATTCCATGGATTATCCTTTTGAAAATCTCGATCCAAATATATTTGTCACAAATGATTTATTAATAGCCAATTTAGAAGGTCCAATTGCTAAAAAAGCTGTAGCCACTTCCAAAGAAATCGCCTTTAGATTTCTTCCCGACATTGTCCCTCTACTTAAAAAATACCATTTCGACGCCCTCAGCTTAGCCAACAATCACTCCTACGACATGGGCGCAGCTGGTCTGGCTGATACTTATGAATTGCTGCCAGCCGGCGGAATTTCAGCCTTTGGAAATCCTAAAGATATCAATGAACAATCTTTTTGGAAAACCGAAGTTAATGGGCAGAAATTCGCTTTTCTTGGCCTCAATGACACGGATTTCAAATTGAAGAAACTGGAAACTATTAAATTAATTCAGCAGCTTTCCGCCGAAGGCCACCAAGTCATTGTTTACATCCATTGGGGTGTTGAATATCAACATAAACCCCAGGACAGCCAAGTCGAGCTTGCCCACTCCTTTGTTGACGCTGGGGCCGACGCCGTCATCGGCCATCACCCGCACGTAGTTCAAAGTTTCGAAATCTACAATCAAGCCCCGATTTTCTATTCTTTGGGTAATGCCATTTTCGATCAATATTTCTCTTCCGCCGTTCAGGAAGGTTTGTTTATAAATTTAACTTTCAGCCCAGAAAGTTTGGACATCTATTTCTTCCCAATCAAAATCGAAACAAGTAAAGCCCGACTGATGAACGCTCAGGAAAAAGCCGAATTCTTGGCTAGGTTTACCAGTTATTGGCGTTATGAACAGGCCACCAAGGACATGATTGAACAAGGAAAAATCACTATTGATCTACCCTAATTGATTGAAAAATTTCCCATACCTTCCTAAACTTTATCAGCAAGTTTAATTTGTATTAAAATTTTTATGAATAGTACCCAGCCAAAATTTTTGTCTAAAGCTTTTATTTTAATTGTTGCTTCTTTATTTATAGCTGGCTGTCAGCCGGCCGGAACTGGTCAGCCGGAACGTCCTTTAAACCCAAATGGCAAACCAGTTAAACAACCAGAACCAATTGTTGAAGAAATTGTGCCACTTTTAAATATGAATGCCGCTGGTCAATCAAAAGAATTCAAATTACGCAGCCAAACTTCCCGTTATTTAAACGCTGAAAAATCTGCTTTAGAAATTGTCCTCACCGACAATCGCGATGTTTCCTGCCAAAATCCTGCTCCAGCTATGACAGCAGATCAACAAAAAATCACCCTAACCGTCAAATCCAAAGACGGCAAATCACCAATCGCTATGGCTGATTTAAGCACCGACACCAATTTCGAAAAACAAGCTGAATATCAAATCGGTGAAACCAAAACAGCTTTCGGCAACGACGCCGTCACCAAACTCGAATTCACCAACATCAACGACGCTATCGCCCGCGGTAATTTGAAACTAGAAACCACCGATTTATCCCTAGACGGTGAGTTCTTTACAGCAATCTGTAATTAATTCAGCAAATTGTTTCCCTAAAACGGCCAAACACTATCATGTCTGGCCGTTTTTTATTCCTGAAAGCCCAAAAATATGGTAAAATGACAGGAATATCAGAAAAATACTCAAACAAACAAAATCCGGTAATCAAAACAAAATGAAAATTACTTTTTGGGGAGCAGCCAAGGAAGTTACAGGTTCACGGCATCTAATAGAGGTAAACGGCAAGAAAATTCTTCTGGATTGTGGGCTTTTCCAAGGTCGCAGATCAGAAACTGAATTAAAAAACACTGACTTTGGATTCGATCCGGCAACTTTAGACGCTGTAATCATTTCCCATGCTCATATTGATCATTCCGGCTCTTTGCCATATTTAGTTAAAAGAGGTTACAAAGGCCCGATTTACAGCACATTTGCTACCCGCGATCTATGCAATTACATGTTGATGGATAGTGCTTTTATCCAGGAAAAGGATGCTGAATACATGAATAAAAAAGCACGTAAAAAAGGAAAAAATGTTACTTTCGAACCACTTTATAACAGTGAAGACGCCCAACAAGCTCTTTCTCAATTTTACGGACTAAGTTACGAACGCGCCTTTGTGGTGACCGACGGTGTAGTCTGCTCATTTTATAATGCCGGTCATATTCTCGGTTCTGCGCTTGTACATTTGGTAATCAAGGATGAAAAAACTAAAAAAGTTTATCGTCTTGGTTTCACCGGAGATCTCGGCCGCAAAAACCTGCCCATCTTGAAAGATCCAACTCCTATGCCACCTTCAGAATATTTATTGATTGAAAGTACTTATGGAAATCGTTTCCATGAATCAATGGTTGACGCTGGCGAGAAATTAAAAGAAATTGTCAATCGTGTGGCCAATCGTGGTGGGAAAATTATTATTCCAGCATTCTCGGTAGAACGTACTCAGGAAATGATTTATCACCTTAATTTGCTTTGGCAGAAAAAGGAAATCCCAGATATTCCAGTTTATGTAGATAGTCCGCTTTCCGTTAACATTACTGAAGTTTTCATCAATCATCCGGAGTGTTACGATCGCAGTATTTACGAAGAATTTTTGGAAAATCGTAAAAACCCATTTGGTTTCGGTCGCTTGCAATACATTCATAGCGTCGACGAATCCAAAGCTTTAAATAATCACAATGGCCCGGCCATAATTATTTCCTCTTCCGGTATGTGTGAAAATGGCCGTATTCTTCATCATTTGAAAAATAATATTGAAGACGAACGTAATCTGGTTTTGATAGTAGGTTATATGGCTCAAGACACTTTGGGTCGCAAAATTGTAGAGAAACAACCAATTGTAAATATTTTTGATGAACCATATCATCTTCGTGCAGAAGTTGAGGTTATGAATGCTTTCTCTGGTCACGCTGATCGTTCCGACCTTTTGGAATTCATCACCGATGTCAAAGATCTTAAAAAAGTTTTTCTTGTTCATGGTGAAGAAAACCAAAGTCAAACGCTTAAAGGATATTTGGGGGAATTGGGCATTGATTCAGTGGAAGTTCCCGCACGTGGCGAAACCTTCATTGTAGAAGAATAAATAGCGGCTTTTTTCAATCAAATTTAATTGTGATTTCCAACTTGTCTGGATTATATTGGGAATGTCATTAACTTTGCTCCCATGAATACAGATTCTTCTCTAAAAACCTCCCGCCAAGCGCTTACCCAAGCCGGCGATCACTTGGGAGCAGCCAAAGAAAAGCTCACTCAGCTTCGCCATCAACACGATGCTTTCACTTTATCATCCAACTTAAATGCCACCGATCATGCTTATTTAAGTATGATTAAAGAAGTTCTGGAAAATGGCGAATTCCGCCAAGACCGCACTGGAACAGGAACAATTTCCATTTTCGGTTTGCAAAGAAAATACGATTTACGCAAAGGTTTCCCTTTATTGACTACCAAAAAAGTCCGCCACGACGGCATTTTACGCGAATTACTATGGTTAGTTTCCGGCTCCACCAACATCAATGATAATTTAACGCAGCACACTCCAATCTGGGATGCCTGGGCCGACGAAACAGGGGAGTTAGGTCCGGTTTATGGCTATCAATGGCGCAAATGGGAAAAATTCAAATTAAATCCGGAAACCAAACAATATGAAAAAACTCATGTTGATCAATTAGCCAACGCCATCAACAGAATCAAAACCAATCCGGATTGCCGCCGCATCATAGTTTCCGCCTGGAATGCCGGCGATATCCCAGAAATGAAATTACCTCCCTGCCACGCCTTCTTCCAATTCTACGTGGTCAACGGTCGCCTGGATGTTCAACTCTACCAACGCAGCGCCGACCTCGCCCTGGGCGTCCCGTTTAA